>NZ_JAPWCL010000024.1:0-35810 GCF_041433955.1 Pauljensenia sp. 20925_1_25
ATTGCGGAAGCTCACATACGAGAAAACCCGCAACCATCAGGTTGCGGGTGAAAAGTGGAGCTAACGGGACTCGAACCCGTAACCCCCTGCTTGCAAAGCAGGTGCGCTACCAATTGCGCCATAGCCCCGTTGGAGAAGCTCAGTCCTCCACGACGTCCGTCACGGACATCCACAGATCGGCATTGTCAGAAAGATCAAGGAGAACTTGTCGAACGACGATACCAACGGCAACGACGGATCCGACAGCCACACAACACGTGACCAGCTTCTTCATGATGATCCTCCGCTCAAATTCGCCTGCGGATGGTGGGCCTAGGTGGGCTCGAACCACCGACCTCAGTCTTATCAGGACTGCGCTCTAACCTACTGAGCTATAGGCCCAACCGGCACCCTTGCGGGCACTCGGATATAGTACACAGCATCGAGCCCTTCAGCAAAATCGAGAGTTGGTGACGTCCACCACGCAGCCGCCGCGCAGGGGCGCGGAGCAGAAAAGAGAACCCTCGTGACCACGATTATCGACTACGTTCGCAGGGCAACGACGCCGCTGCGCGCAGACCTTACGCCAGCCGATGCCCTCACCCTCGCCACACTGTCGTACGCGGACTTCCGCGCTCTGGCCGGCCCCGCTCCGCCCGGGGATGCCTCCTGCGCGAGGTCGCCCAGGCCTCGTCCATCCTCGCCCTCTACGATCACGCGATGGTCACCAAACGTAACCGTGCACTTCTGCGCTCGGGGGCTTCGTCGGCCTCCTGCTGAGGGTTCGGCCGATCCGGATCGTCCAAGACCGCTGAGAGGCCTCTGCGAGTGTCTTTCAGCTGCCTCGGATCGGCTTGCACCATTGCCCCCGATGCGCACGTTAACCCACCTAGTAGCGGCTCAGCGGCCCTGACACCGCTCCAGTAGGTGAGTCCAGCTGCACTGCCCACGCTCCACGGCGGCGATTCCAGCTCTTCCACAACGTTAAGCCCACCTCTACCGTGGCGTCTCAGTCGCGCCCCCTGAAAAGTCGCACGCGATTCGGTACCCTTCACATCGGCGGCGTCGTTGCGCCCTTGCCTGCGCGCGCGGATAGGTTGTTACTTCACGGATAGGTTATGAGTATCCGGATAGCTTATTAACCTATCCACATCGTCATAACCTATCCGCGTGGCGGTAACCTATCCGCATCCGCGTCCACGCCCGCCGCGGTGGGCTTATAGGACATGTCGTGTTGCTGGGTTCATACCTTGCATGCCTTGGTATGCCCTTCTCATCCGCACGTGGGCCTGCTATTCCGAGCCTGGGCAACCCCGCCCACGTACAGAACAGACGGCCCACATGCGAAACAGCGGGTTCACATGCGGGACACGTTGGAACCCAGGTCGCTGTCGCACACAGCCAATCCATGACGGATCATGGGGCAGCCACACACAGGCCCGCGATGCAGCATTCACAGGAACGAGGCAAACACCACCACCTACAACAGCAACTTTCCCACGCAACAAAGCCAAAAAGTCACCCTGCTAGCAACACGATTTGTCCATCCCTCAAGGTGGCCTCAACCAACTAAAACACCGACTTTTTCGCACCAACAAGCCAAAAAGTCACCCTTTCAGCAACACGTAGTGTCCTATCACCCAAACTTTCACCCATCCCAGATAAACGCTGCAATTCCAACGCTCTCATGTCACAACTCGACAAGAACCACAGGGGAATTACGTGCAACATTGTTGGGGAACCACGCCAACGCAGCACTAAGGACCGCGTTGAGGACGGATCGCCCCAAGAACGGACCCAGTACGGTCTGACCCGTCATCCACGCGGATAGGAAACGAGCAGGCGGATAGGTTACTGCCTCACGGATAGCTTAATATCCTATCCACATACACATAACCTATCCATGTAGCCACTTCCTATCCACGTGCAGGCCGAATGAAGAGCATAGAAGCACTCGAAGGCACCCAGAACCCAGATGGTCGCCGCCCCCCGGGCACCAACACACGCGCGCACACGCGCGCACGCACACGGGCATAGCAAAAGGGGCCGACGTGAGCCGACCCCTTGCGCGTGATGTTCTCACTCGTCCATGAGAGACACCTTAATGCCGCCCACCAGGGACGCGACGACGTTGTAGAGCATGGCACCCAGCGTCGACAGGGCGGTGAGCAGGATGACGTTGATGACGGCGACGATGGTCGCGTAAGAGATGACGCGGGGCAGGCGCGCGTAGTCGAGGAGGTCGACGAAGCGACCGGCACCGACGGTCTGGAGGAATTCTTCGATCTGGCTGAAGACGTGCATGGCATCGACCATGAGCCACAGGACGATGGTGGCGATGACGAGCGCGATGCCCAGGGCGACTGACAGAAGGAAAGATACCTTCATGACGGTCCACGCGTCGATGCGCGCGATCGCCAGGTCAACTCGGCGGGGAGCGTCTGTGCGGGCGCTCGTGACGTGGTCACTCATGTGATTCCTTCCAGGTCGCACTTCCTATAGCCAGGCTACCGTATCGCCGGGCCCCGGCGCAGGGTCCGCGCCGCTTTGGAATGTTGATCACGGGACGAGGGCAGGCCTCGTCCCGTGATCGTCATTTACTTGTCGTACTTGTCGGTGTCGTCGGCTGTGTCGCCGCCTTCAGTGGGCGCATCCGTCTCGGCGAGGGTGCTCTCCTGGGGGAGATCCTCGGCGGAGGTAGTCTGCGCGGAGTCGACCACGACTTCATCACCAGAGTCGTCACTGGAATCGTCGCCGGAGTCGGGGTTACGGGTGATCGCGATGATGCGGTCGCCTTCGTCCGGTCGGGCAAAGATGACGCCCATAGTGTTGCGGGTGGTGGGTCGAACGTCGGAGGCGTTGACTTGGACGAGTTTGCCGGATTCGGTGATGACCATGACGTCTTCGTCGGGGCGCACGACGAGGGCACCGACGAGGCCGCCGCGTTCGTCGACGAGCTTGCCGACGCGCACGCCGAGGGTGCCACGCGACTTGGTCGGGTATTCGTCGACGGGGGTGCGCTTGGCGTAGCCGGATTCGGTGACGATCAGCAGGTCGGTGTCCTCGCGCGGAACCTCCATGCTGAGGAGCTCGTCGTCGCCGCGGAACTTCATGCCGCGCACGCCCGAGGTGGAGCGGCCCATGGAGCGCAGCTGCTCGTCGGTGGCGGTGAAGCGCACGGCCTGGCCGTCGCGGGAGACGAGGATGAGGTCCTCGTCGGCCATGATGGTCTGCGCGGAAACCAGCTCGTCGGGCTTGCCGTCTTCGTCCTCGCGCAGGTTGATGGCGATGATGCCGCCGGAGCGGGGCGAGTTGTACAGGCTCAACGGGGTCTTCTTCACCAGGCCGCGCTTAGTGGCCAGGACCAGGTAGTCGGCGTCCTCGTAGGTGCGGATCGCGAGGACCTGTGCGATGTGCTCGTCGGGCTGGAAGGCCAGCAGGTTGGCGACGTGCTGGCCCTTGGCGTCGCGGCCGCCTTCAGGGATCTCGTAGGCCTTGGCGCGGTAGACGCGGCCGAGGTTGGTGAAGAAGAGCAGCCAGTTGTGCGTGGTCGTGACGAAGAAGTGTTCGACCACGTCGTCGCCGCGCAGCTGGGTGCCGCGCACGCCTTTGCCGCCGCGCTTCTGCGAGCGGTAGTTGTCTGTGCGGGTGCGCTTGGCGAAGCCGTCGCGGGTGATGGTGACGACGACGTCCTCTTCGGGGATGAGGTCTTCCATCGACATTTCCCCGTCGAAGGGAAGGATGCGGGTGCGGCGCTCGTCGCCGAACTTGTCGACGATGTCGGACAGTTCGGTGGAGATGATGGCGCGCTGGCGCTCGGGCTTGGCGAGGATGTCGTTGAGGTCGTCGACGCGGGCCTTGAGTTCGGCGTACTCGTCCATGATCTTCTGACGCTCGAGGGCGGCGAGGCGGCGCAGCTGGAGGGCCAGGATCGCGTCGGCCTGGATGGCGTCCACGTCGAGCAGTTCGATCAGGCCGGCGCGGGCCTCGTCGACGGTGGGGGAGCGGCGGATGAGGGCGATGACCTCGTCGAGGGCGTCGAGGGCCTTCAGGTAGCCTTCGAGGATGTGCAGGCGTTCGAGGGCCTTGCGCAGGCGGAAGCGCGTGCGGCGCACGATGACGTCCATCTGGTGGGTGATCCAGTGGCGGATGAAGCCGTCGATGGACAGGGTGCGGGGTACGCCGTCGACGAGCGCGAGCATGTTGGCGGAGAAGTTCTCCTGCAGGCTGGTGCGCTTGTAGAGGTTGTTGAGGACGACCTTGGCGACGGCGTCGCGCTTGAGGACGATGACGAGGCGCTGACCAGTACGACCGGAGGTTTCGTCGCGGATGTCGGCGATGCCGCCGATTGCTCCGTCGCGCACGAGCTGGGCGATCTTATCGGCCAGGTTGTCGGGGTTGACCTGGTAGGGCAGCTCGGTGACGACGAGGCACTGGCGGCCCTGGATTTCCTCAACGTTCACGACGGCGCGCTGCGTGATAGAACCCCGACCAGTGCGGTAGGCGTCTTCGATGCCCTTGTGGCCGAGGATGGTGGCGCCGGTGGGGAAGTCGGGTCCGGGGATCAGCTTGAGGAGTGCTTCGAGGAGTTCTTCGCGCGAGGCCTCGGGGTTGTCGAGCGCCCACTGGACGCCGCGCGCGAGTTCGCGCAAGTTGTGCGGCGGGATGCGCGTGGCCATGCCGACGGCGATGCCTTCGGATCCGTTGGCCAGCAGGTTGGGGAAACGGGCGGGCAGGATGGTGGGTTCCTGGTTGCGGCCGTCGTAGTTGTCCTGGAAATCGACGCATTCTTCGTCGATGTCGCGGACCATTTCCATGGCCAGGGGTGCCATCTTGCACTCGGTGTAACGGGGGGCCGCAGGGCCCAGGTTGCCGGGGGTACCGAAGTTGCCCTGGCCGGCGACGAGGGGGTAGCGCAGCGACCAGGGCTGCACGAGGCGCGCGAGGGCGTCGTAGATCGCAGCGTCACCGTGGGGGTGGTAGTTACCCATGACCTCGCCGACGACGCGGGAGGACTTGGAGAACGAGGAGGTGGGGCGGTATCCGCCGTCGTACATGGCGTACAGGACGCGACGGTGGACAGGCTTGAGGCCGTCGCGTACGTCGGGCAGAGCGCGTCCGACGATGACGCTCATCGCGTAGTCGAGGTAGGAGCGCTGCATCTCCTTTTGCAGGTCGACCTGGCGAATGCGCTCGGTGTCCGAGATGTGCCGCGCGTCAGTAGTCTGCTCGTCGCTCACGTTTTTCCTTACGTTGTTTCTGCTCGATCAGACCCGCCCGGTACGAGGCCGGGGCTGGGCTGGTCGCGGTGTTGTCAGATGTCGAGGAAGCGCACGTCGGTGGCGTTGCGCTGGATGAACGTGCGGCGTCGGTCGACGTCGTCGCCCATGAGGATCGTGAAGGTTTCGTCGGCGTCTGCGGCCTCGTCGAGGGTGACCTGCTTGAGGATTCGGTGTTCCGGATCCATGGTGGTCTCCCACAGTTCGTGGTCGTTCATTTCGCCGAGGCCCTTGTAGCGCTGGATGCCACCTTCCTTGGGCAGGCGTCGGTTCGCGGCGGCACCGGCTGCGAGCAATTCGTCTCGCTCCTTGTCGGAGTAGGCGAATTCATGCTCGGCGTTGGTCCACTTGATGCGGTACAGCGGGGGCATCGCAATGAAGGTGTGGCCACCCTCGATGAGGGGACGCATGTAGCGGAAGAGGAGGGTCAGCAGCAGCGTGGCAATGTGCTGGCCGTCGACGTCGGCGTCCGCCATGATGACGATCTTGCCGTAGCGGAGCTTGGAGATGTCGAAGTCTTCGCCAATGCCGGTCCCGAAGGCAGTGATGAGGGAGCGGATCGTGTCCGAGGACAGAGCTCGGTCCAGGCGGGCCTTTTCGACGTTGAGGATCTTGCCGCGGATCGGCAGGATGGCCTGGCGCTCGGGGTCGCGGCCGCCGACGGCGGAGCCGCCTGCGGAGTCACCCTCGACGATGAAGATTTCACATTCGGAGGGCGTGCGCGAGGAACAGTCGCGCAGCTTGCCGGGCATGGAGGCGGATTCGAGGACACCCTTGCGGCGCGTGGCCTCACGCGCCTTGCGAGCGGCGACGCGGGCGGCCTGGGCGGCCTGACCCTTGGCGATGATGGCCTTGGCGTCGGCGGGGTGGGCGTCGAACCAGTCGGTGAGCTTGGAATATACCTGTTGGGCGACGAAGGTGCGGGCTTCGGTGTTGCCGAGCTTGGTCTTTGTCTGGCCTTCGAACTGAGGTTCGGTGAGCTTGATCGAGATGACGGCAGTCAGGCCTTCGCGGACGTCGTCACCGGTGAGGTTATCGTCCTTGTCGCGGATGATGCCCTTGTCACGGCCGTAGCGGTTGACGAGGGAGGTCAGCGCGGTGCGGAAGCCCTCCTCGTGCATGCCGCCTTCGGTCGTGTTGATGGTGTTGGCAAAGGTGTGGACGGAGGAGGAGTAGGCGGTGGTCCACTGCATGGCGATTTCCACGCTCATGGTGCCTTCGTCGTTGTCGGCTTCGAAGTCGATGATCTCGTTGTTGATCGTGTCGGACTTCTTGGCGGAATCGAGGTACTCGACGTAGTCGCGCAGGCCGTGCTCGTAGCAGTAGGTGACGGTGCGGTGGCCCTTGGTCTTCTTGTCCGAGGCCTCCTCACCGCCTGCGATCTCGTCGCCTTCGTCGGTGGCGAACTCACGCTCGTCGGTCAGGGTGATGCGCAGGCCCTTGTTGAGGAAGGCCATCTGCTGGAAGCGCTGGCGCAGGGTCTCGAAGTCAAATTCGACGGTTTCGAAGATCTCGGGGTCCGGGTAGAAGACCTGCGTGGTGCCGGTTTCGTCGGTTGCTTCGCCGCGTTCGAGGGGGGTGATGGGGGTGCCGCCGTTTGCGAACGACATGCGCCACACGTAGCCCTGGCGGCGGATTTCGGTGTTCACGCGGGTGGACAGGGCGTTGACGACGGAGATGCCGACGCCGTGCAGGCCACCAGAGACGGCGTACCCGCCGCCGCCGAACTTGCCGCCGGCGTGGAGGATCGTCATGACGACCTCGACGGTGGGCTTGTGCTCGGTGGGGTGCTCGTCGACGGGGATGCCTCGACCGTTATCGACGACTTTGATGCCGCCGTCTGCCTGGATGGTGACCTCAATGTGGTCCGCGTAGCCGGCCAGGGCCTCGTCGACGGAGTTGTCGACGACCTCGTAGACGAGGTGGTGCAGGCCGCGTTCGCCGGTCGAGCCGATGTACATGCCCGGACGCTTGCGGACGGCTTCCAGGCCTTCGAGGACGGTGATGTCCGATGCGCCGTAGGACTGCTCGCCTTCGGCGGTCTTCTCGTTGTCAGCCACGTGGCTCCCCTCGCATTGCGCGAAAAATAGATGTTTAACCTTGTAGATTCTACCAAAAATGGGGCTTGCACCAGGGACTGACAGACCCGGAAGGTTACTTTACAAACTGCGAGATTGCAACGAAAACGACACTGTGATCAGTCGCATTGCGAGCGCTACTGCGATGCGACAATACGGGGCCGCCCTCCCGGATGGGAGGGCGGCCCGTTCGCGCACATGCGCAATGTCGGTATGGGTAAAGATCAGCACGCCGTGGTGGGTGCCGAATGGCTCACCTCAGCCTATTGACGAGCGAAGGTCACGGCTGCCAAGTCCAGTCGGGGATGTTGGCATCAAAGTCGTCCCAGTCGAGCGTCTTGAAGGTGACGGGATCATTCGGGTACGGCATCTTGTAGGCCTTCTGGAAGGTCTTTGTCTGGCCGACGGGGACGCGCACGATGGCGAAGTTGTCGTAGCCAGCGGGCTCCTTGCCCTTAGCGTAGTAAGCAGGGTTCATGTCGATGCCCTTCTGCTTCAGCGAGGGGGTGTTGAGCAGCGCGGACTGCTCCTCGGTGGAGTTGTTCGTCATCGAGTAGGTGACGACGAGCGTGTCAGAACCTTCCTTGTCGGCGGGACCCTTCTCGATCTTCGTGATCTCAATGTGGAGACCGGAGGAGTAGTCGACCGAGTACTGGCCGTTCGCGTGGTAGCCGCCGGGGTTCGGCGCAGCGGTCGGGGCAGAGCTGGTAGCAGACGTCGTCGGCTTCGGCGCGCTAGTCGTCGGGTTCGGAGCCTGAGTCGTCGGGTTCGGCGCGCTAGTCGTCGGGTCGGCCGTCGCACTGGTGGAGGTGGAGTCCGAATCCGGATCCTCTTCTTCGTCGCCGCTGAGGAAGAAGTATGCGCCGACGCCGATGAGGATGAGCACGAGAACGCCCGCGATGCCGCCGATGATCAGCGGAAGCTTCGACTTGGGTTGCTCAGGCTGCATACCCGGCATACCCGGCATTCCCGCCCCGTACTGCGCCTGTGCGCCGTACTGCGCCTGTGCACCGTACTGGTCCATGTAACCAGCGGGCATCTGCTGGGTCTGATCCACGTAGCCGCCCTGCGCATAGGCGTTAGGGTCAGGCTGGCCGTATGGCTGCTGCGAACCAGGGTAACCACCCTGGTCATTTCCCTGGTTCCAGGGATCCTGGCCCCCGGGAGCGTACGGGTTACTCATAGTGACTCCTCATAGAAAGCGCACCAATGTGCGGGATGACATTTGGAAGCGTAGCAAAATCTGACCGAAATGGGGAGTGGTTTTTATACACCGCCGCCAGTTAGTCAAGGTTTTACCTGCAATTCCGCGCAAGTTCCGTCGTTTCGCTCGACCCCGAAACCCGCTCGTCGCGGGGGTGCGAGTCCCAGAATGTGAACGAACTAACGTAACTTATTAGAATATCTTGTTTACCATTCCCCCTCAAGGGGCGGATTAATGTCGCACATCACACTTTCTCAACTATTGCGACGACTATCAACCATCAAACGAAGCGGGGCACCACGTCCACTGGTGCTCTTTCTTCACATTGTCCGAGTTCGTCGTGTCGACGTGCCCGAGGTTCTTCGACAGGTCGGCTAAGTACTGGTCGGTCGGTGTGGGTTGCTCATCGTTGTTTCACCATTGGATGATCTCTCCGACGAGCCTATGACAACCTGATCGCCCGGCAACAAGGCCTATCCGTAGTCCGCCCGGGGGCCTCGGCCTCGAACGACGTAGGGGCCTTTCTTCCAGGAGGGGGCGACGGGGCCCAGGATGATCAGCTGTTCGACGACGCCGGATCCTACTTCCTCGGCGATGCGCCGCTCGACGCTGGGCAGCATGAGCTGGAGCTGTTTGGCTCTGGCAGTAGAGTCGGCACGCACGATGAGTTTGTGTCCATCAAAGGTCTCAATGAACGTGTGATCCGCGTTGTTGGGACCCACGATGTCCCGCCATTTCGCCATGACGGACCCCATTTTGGTGGGGGTGTCCCATTCGCGTATCTTGATCGTGCGCGCCAGGATTGCACCCAGCGAGTCGGCCCGCCGGTAGCGCGGGCGCATGGCGGCCATGCCGGGGGATCGGCTCCACGAGTCTTCGGTTCCCGCCAGGGCTTGGCGCAGCGCGGCGAGGTCGCCCTCGGGGTCATCCTCGGCGGACGAGGCCGGGGCGGGCACTCCGTTCACGTGTCCGTAGGCGGCGGCACGGGCGGCGGCGCGAGCCTGGACACCGTCGGTGCCGTCCGCGGCGAGGCGGCCGAGTCCGTCGGTTTCGATGGCCGCGTATTCGCTGGATCCATCGAGGGTGCGCCTGGGGCGGGTTTCGTCGAGACCCCAGGAGGGCAGGGTGGAGCGGATATATCCGTGGTTGCGGGCGACGCGCTGGGCGCGTTCGAGGGCGCGGACGACGAATTCGTCGGGGTCTTCGTCGGGGCCGAGGCCTCCCGCTCTTTCGGGGTCCTCGACGGCGGTGATCGGCGAGGTGGCGGTGAATTCGTCGTGTTCAGACATGGTCGGAGGCGTCGATGATGGTGCCGCGCTCGGGATCGAGGCGCACGTGGAGGGCGTGGTGGTCGAGGGAGGGTGGCAGGTCGGCGGCGACCGCGCAGGTGACGATGATCTGTTCGGCCTTCGAGGCCAGGGCTGCCAGGCCCGACCGTCGTGAGGAGTCGAGTTCGGCGAAGACATCGTCGAGGATAAGGATCGGGGTGTCGCCATCGTCGCTGAGTAGTTCGAAGGACCCGAGACGCAGGGCGAGGGCGACAGACCAGGATTCGCCGTGGGAGGCGTAGCCTTTGACGGGCATGGTGCCGAGGCTGAGGGTCAGGTCGTCGCGGTGCGCGCCGACGAGGTTGACGCCGCGCTCGGTTTCCTTCTCACGAACGAGCGCGAGCGCTGCGAGCAGACGCTGGGTTTGCGCGTCCACGTCGGTGAGGTCGGCGCTGGCCGGGTTATCGGGATCCATACCGATGATGCGGTCGACAGAGGCGTCGAAGGCGAGGCACAGGTGGCGCGGCGAATCGGCGACGTCATCATAGGCGCGCGCGGCCGGCTCGGTGAGCGAAGCCGCGATGGACGCTCGCGTGGCCGTGATGCGCGCGGACAGGGCGGCGAACTGCTGATCCCACACCTCTAACGTCGATAGGTCGGGGGATTGGCCGCGGCGGATCGAGGCCTGGGCGGCCTTCATGAGCGCGGCACGCTGGCGCGCGACCCGGTCGAAGTCGGAGCGCACGGAGGCGTGGATGGGGGAGAGCTGCGTCGCCAAATCATCCAGGAAGGAGCGTCGCACCGACGGGTCACCGCGCACGAGCGAGAGGTCCTCGGGCGCGAACACGACCGTGCGCACGATGCCCAGGATCTCGCGGGGCCTCACCTGCGTACGGTTAATGCGCGCCCGATTCGCCTTGCCGCGCACGATTTCCAGCTCGATGACCTGCTCGCGGCCTGAGGCCACGACCCGCGCGCGGATGACGGCTCCACCCGGGGCGGCCTCGGCCTCGTCGATGGGGATTCGCACGAGCGCGCCCTCCGCGCCGACCCTGTGCGACGAGAAGGTGGACAGGTAGGCGAGCGCCTCGACAAGGTTGGTCTTGCCCTGGCCGTTCGCGCCCACGAGGACTGTGGGTCCCGCGGGCAGCTTGACGACCCCGTGCTTCCAGGATCGGAAGTCGTCGAGGGCCAGGTGGGAGACGCGCACGTCAGACGCCGAAACGGATGGGCATCAGCAGGTAACGGAACTGCGCGATCTCGCCCTCGTCGGCCTTCTTCTGGCCGGTGATGACGGCCGGCTTCGTCGGGTGCGTGAAGCCGAAGCGCACGTAGTCGGTGTCCAGGACCTGAAGGCCGTCGATGAGGAACTGCGGGTTGAACGCGGTCGAAATATCGTCGCCGTGCAGGGTTGCCTCGATGGCTTCGGAAGCCTGAGCGTTGTCGCCCTGGCCGGCTTCGAGAACCAGCTGGCCGTCGGTGAAGGCCAGGCGCACGGAGGTCTTGCGCTCGGCGACCAGCGACATACGCTTAACGGCCTCGAGCAGCGCGTGACGGTCGACGACGGCCTGGATCGGCGTGGATTCGGGGAAAAGGCGGCGCACAGCGGGGTAGTCGCCGTCCATGAGCGTGGAGGTGGTGCGGCGGCCCTGGGCGGTGAATCCGATGAGGGACGAGGCACCGGGCTGAGATTCGCTGGATAGGCCAACCTCAACCTTGGCACCCGAGGTCATCGACTTGGCGACGTCCTGGAGAATGCGGGCCTTAACCAGGGCGACCTCTTCGATCGAGGTGTCGGCGGGTTCCCAGTCGAGTTCACGCATGGCCAGGCGGTAGCGGTCGGTGGCCAGCAGCGTAATCGCCGGGCCGTTGATTTCGATGCGTACGCCCGTCAGCAGGGGCAGCGTATCGTCTCGGGACGCTGCGATGGACACCTGGGAGACAGCCTGGGACAGCGTGGATGAGTCGATGGCACCGATGCCCTTGGGCTGGGCGGGCAACAGTGGGTACTCGTCCAACGGCATGACTGCCAGCGTGAAGTGCGAGGAGCCGCAGACCAGGTTCACCTTCTGGCCGTCCAGCTCGACGGAGACCGGCTTGGAGGGCAGCGACTTGGAGATGTCAGCCAGGAGACGGCCAGAGACCAGGACCTCACCAGCCTCGTCGACTGTGGCGGGGATGTGCGAGTTCGCGGAGACCTCGTAGTCGAAGGAGGACAGGGTCAGTTCGTCGCCCTCAGCTTTGATGCGCACGCCGGCCAGAATCGGGGAGGCCGGACGCACGGGGAGCGCGCGGGCGGTCCACGACACGGCTTCGGCCAGAACATCGCGGGCGACGGTGAACTTCATAGCTGCCTCCAAAACGCAAAACGGATTGATCACTACTTTACTCACAAGTGTGCCCACGTGGGGCGCGATTCTTGCTTGGCACTCGCGCTGGTCACGACGCGTCAGCGCTGATGTTGGGCGGAGACCTGTGAAAAAAATTTTCTCATTCGACTCTCCTTCCATCATAAGGGTTGTGAGTTCTGTGGATAACTCATTATTTCGTTGAAAAATCTTGAAATTACATCGGTGTAATGACGTGGATGGATCTGTGCACTGCGCACGTGGACGTGTGGACGGCTGAAATTACAAGTTTTCGTCATTCACAGAGGGCCTCGTTTTCTCCACAGGGTTTGCTCGTTCATCCACGCGCTGTCCACATATCCTGTGAATGACGCGCGGGCGCCGACTTTCGTCAGCGCCCGCGCGGGTTTTATGCTTCCCTGGCCTTTTGCTTGATGCGATTTGTAAGCTCGGACACATGGTTGAAGGTTTCGCGTTTCTCCTTCATGAGCTTCGAAATCTTCTTGTTCGCGTGCATGACCGTCGTGTGATCGCGACCGAAGGCCTGACCGATCTTGGGCAGCGACAGATCGGTGAGTTCACGGCACAGATACATGGCGATCTGGCGGGCCTCGACGACGGTGTGGCTGCGCTCGGAGGACCCCATCTGCTCGATGGTCACGCCGAAGTAGACGGCGCACTGGCTCATGATGAGGCTGACCGTAATCTCGTTGTCGTCCGGGTTGGACACGAAATCCTTGAGCATCATCTGCGCCAGATTCAGGTCGATGCGCTCCTTGTAGAGGGACGCCCATGCGCCGATGCGCACGAGCGCGCCCTCCAACTCACGGATGTTGGAGGAGATGCGCGAGGCCACGTATTCGAAAACCTCAGGGGTCACCTCGAAGCCCTCCGCGTCCGCTTTCTTGTGCAGGATCGCGATGCGGGTTTCCAGGTCCGGCGGCTGAACGTCGACGAGCAAGCCCGAGGAGAAGCGCGAGCGCATGCGGTCTTCGAAACCCTTGAGCTGCGCGGGAGGCAGGTCGGAGGTCAGGACGATCTGCTTGTTCGCGCTGTGTAGCGCGTTGAAGGTATGGAAGAAGCCTTCGACCGTCTGCTCCTTGTTGCCGATGAACTGGATGTCGTCGATAAGGAGGATGTCGAGTTCGCGGTAGCGGCGGTGGAACGCCTCGACCTGCGAGTTATCCGTCTTATTGAGGCGAATCGCGTTGATGAACTCGTTTGTGAACTCTTCGGAGTTGACGTAGCGGACCTTCAGGTGCGGCATCATCGACAGCGCGTTGTGGCCGATGGCCTGCAGCAGGTGCGTCTTACCCAGCCCGGAGTCGCCGTAGATAAAGAGAGGGTTGAAGGCGTTGCCTGGCGACTCCGAGGCGGCCAGCGCGGCGGCGTGCGCGAAACGATTCGACGGGCCGATAACGAAGGTATCGAAGGTGAACTTTGGGTTCAGGTGCGTGGGAACTGCGTCGGCGCGGGAGTCCGCCGCGACGGGGGAACGCTGTCCCTTCTTTTTCTTCTCGTGGTACGAGGCCGGGGTGGGGGTCGGAGGAACCGGCGCGGGAGCGGGGGGTTCTTCTTCTTCCTCCTCCTCTTCCTTCGTTTCCACGAGTTCCAGGGACGGATCGACCGTGATGGCGATGCGTACGGGGCGTCCGAGGTTCACGGACAGGGCGGTCGTCAGCTTGTTTTGCGCCTTATCTTCGATCCACTGCTTCGTGAAGCCGTTAGGGACGGCCAGGAGGATCGTCCCTTCGATATCGCCGAGCGGGCGCGCGGAGCGCAGCATCGACGTCGCAACGGGACCCAGTTCATCGGTGGGAACTGCGTCGAGGGCGACAGCCCACGCGCGTGTGAGGGAATCCGGCTCCACGACTATCTCCGAACAGAATATACGGTGAATTCAGTCACGACTTAAGGGTGATGTACGTGACCTTATGACATGTTCAAAGTGTAGTCCGCACACAGGCTTATGCACAGGTTGGGGATGGAGCTGTGGAGAACTATCACAGAATCACATGTATGTAGTTACAACTTTGGGGGCGCAGAGTGGCGCGGAAAGCAAATTGACACACAGCTTGTGGATAACTGTCATCATCCACCGCTGTGGAAGACTTCGTTCCACAGCGATTTCCACAGCTGTGGAAACTGTGTGTGACGCGGTGTGTAATTCCGCCCCGTTGACTCACCGCCCACATCCGCTTAGTCTTGGAAATTGTTTGCGCCCATTTCGGGCGTGTGTCCCCGCTATCGTGCCCTGATCGGGCCGGTAGCCCAACCGATCAACGAGTGGGAGACCACTCCCCGCCGAGGAGAATTGCCGTGACCACCAAGCGGACCTTCCAGCCCAACAACCGTCGTCGTTCGAAGACGCACGGCTTCCGTCTGCGCATGTCGACCCGCGCCGGCCGCGCCATTCTGGCTGCCCGCCGTCGCAAGGGCCGCGCCAAGCTGTCCGCCTGAGACACCCCGGTGCTGCCGCGCGCGCACCGCATGGTTGACCCAGCGGATTTCACCGCCGCGATCCGACACGGAGCGCGTGCAGGAGATCCACTGGTTGTCGTCCACGTCCGAGCCGACGAGGAGCGCAACAGCCGCCTCGTCGGTTTCGTCGTACCCAAGCGCGAAATCAAGCGCGCCAATGGACGCAATCGTGTCAAGCGGCAGCTGCGCCACCTCATGCGCGAACGCGTCGCCGACCTGCCCGAGGGGACCAGGCTCGTTGTGAGGGCATCCTCCAAGGCCCTCGGCGTGCCCTCCAAGGAACTCGGTACCCATCTTGATCGCGTGATGGAGCGAGCGTGGCGCAAATGGAACGCGCGATCACAGTCGTGAGGCGAGTGCTTGTCGCACTCGCCTCCGCGCCCATCATCGCCTACCAGCGATACATTTCCCCGGCCTTTGGCCCCCGGTGCCGCTACGCGCCCAGCTGCTCCGCCTACGCGCTGCAAGCAATCCGCGTTCACGGCCCCATCAAGGGACTGATCCTCGGGGCCTGGCGCCTGCTGCGGTGCAACCCGTGGAGTCATGGGGGAGTGGACCACGTGCCCGCGCGTGGGCGCTGGAAGCCAGAGGCCTGGGTCCCACCCGATGACTGGGCAGGCCACGACAACTGGGAACGGCCCGCCCCCATGGGACTGGACCCGGAACATGACTTGACCGAGTAACCGGCCACGGCCTCGGGAATGTAAGGAACAACGAAACAGCGGCGCTCAGGCGCCACGGCGAAAGCGAAAACTATGTTCGACGCAATTCTCCACCCCTTCGCGTGGGCCATCTCGTGGCTGTGGGTGTGGATCCACGACTTCCTGGTGCTCGTTGGAATGTCCTCCGGCTCCGGTATCGCGTGGGTCCTGTCCATCGTGCTGCTCACCATCCTGGTGCGCATCGCCATCATCCCGCTGTTCCTCAAGCAGATCCGATCCTCGCGCGCCATGCAGGCCATCCAGCCCGAGATGCGCAAGATTCAGGACAAGTACAAGGGCAAGAAGGACCAGGTCAGCCGTCAGAAGATGATGGAAGAGACCCAAGCCCTCCAGCGCAAGCACAAGGTCTCGCCCTTCGCCTCCTGCCTGCCGATGCTCGTCCAGATGCCCGTTCTGTTCGGCATGTACCGCGCGATCATCGCCGTCTCCTCCATCTCCGCTGGCACCTACATGTACCGAGGCGAGGCTGCTGACCACCTCGGCCCGCTCACTGAGTCCGTGTCCACCGAGATCGTGAACTCGACCGTCTTCGGTGCTCCGCTGTCGCGCACCCTGCGCGAATCCACGGGGGATCCGCTCATCGTCGGCGTCTTCGTCACCGCGATTGTCCTCATGGTGGCCCTGCAGTTCTTCTCGATGCGCCTGTCCTTCCAGCGCAACATGCCCGACCTGGGCAACAACCCGATGGCTCAGTCGCAGCGCTCCATGATGTACGTGATGCCGCTGATGTTCATCTTCTCCGGCGTCTTCTTCCAGATGGGCGTCGTCATCTACACGGTGACGGCCTCCTTCTGGGCCCTCGGCCAGTCCTTCTGGACCGTCAAGGTCATGCCGACCCCCGGCTCCCCGGCCTACGCCGACCTGCTCTCCTCGCGCGAGTCCGCCTACCAGGAATGGGCCAAGCCCTTCTTCCAGAACTACGACCGTGAGCGTGCCGCCCTGGGCACCGCGTCCACTGACTCGCGTGTCGACGAACTCAACGAGCGCACGCTCGCCGAGGTGCGCTCCAAGGCCAAGAAACAGCACGTCGCTTCCGACTTCCCGGCCTCCATGACTACCGGCGAAATCATCACCGTCTACCGCAACCTCGCCTTCCAGAAGTGGACGACCCTGCCCGACGAGCAGTGGATGCACGGCCTGACCCTCGCCGTCGAAAAGCGCCTCGCTAAGCAGGAAGCTTCCGCCCAGCGTGCCGAGCTCCAGAAGCAGGTCCGCGAACGCCGTACCCTCGAGCGGGAGGCCGCCCAGGCATCGTCCGAGTCGACGCCTGCCCAGGACACGAAGGACAGCACAAACGGCTCCCTGAGCGCCGAGGAGATTGAGCGCCGCCGCGTTGAGCGCCGCAAGGCCCGCCGCCGCTCCGGCAAGAAGCGCTGATTGACAATTCACGGTCCCGGAACCCGAGCGGGTACCCTGGATCCCAGCAAGACCCCATTCCCCACCACGGAGGACCCGTCATGAGTGACGACAACGCAGGCAAGCTCACCCGCCTCGAAGAAGAAGGCGAACTCGCCGCCGACTACCTGGAAGAACTGCTCGACATCGCTGACCTTGACGGTGACATCGAGATCGACGTCGAGAACGGCCGCGCATCCGTCGAGATCGTCGCCGACGATCCCGAGGCTCTCGAGCGCCTCGTCGGCGAGGATGGCGAGGTCCTGGACGCGCTCCAGGAACTGACCCGCCTGGCCGTCCAGACCGAGACCGGCGAGCGCTCTCGCCTCATGCTCGACATTGCCGGCTTCCGCGCCGAGCGCAAGGAAGAGCTGCAGGACATCACGCGCGAGGCCATCGCCCGCGTGCGCTCCACCGGTGAGGCCGTCAAGCTCGACGCCATGAACCCCTTCGAGCGCAAGGTCTGCCATGACGTCGTCGCCGAGGAGGGCCTGACCTCCGAATCCGAGGGCGTCGAGCCCCATCGCCGCGTCGTCATCCTGCCCGAGGAATCCGACGGTGAGTGAGAACCCGAACGGGACGGGAAGGGGTCGCCAGGTGGGCGACCCCTTCGTCCCAGAAGAACCCACGCAGGCAGTCCGTGACTTCTTCGGCCCCGCCTTTTCCGACGTCGCGGAATACGCGCGCATGCTCGAGGAGGAGGGCGAGCTGCGCGGCCTGCTCGGTCCGCGCGACATGGAACGTATCTGGTCGCGTCATATCGTCAACTCCGCCGCCGTCCTCGACTTCATGCCCCGCAAGGAGGGGCGCGAGGTCCTGGACGTCGGCTCCGGCTCCGGTTTGCCTGGCATTGTGATCGCCGCGTGTCGTCCTGACCTGCACATTCACCTCGCGGAGCCCATGGCGCGCCGCGTCGAGTGGCTTGAAGAGGTCGTCGAGGGCCTGGGCCTGGATAACGTGACCGTGCATCAGGCGCGTGCCGAGGAGCTGCGAGGCAAGGGCAAGGCCGACGTGGTCACTGCCCGCGCCGTGGCGAACATGAGCAAGCTCGTGCGCATGACCTCCAAGCTCATCGCGCCGGGTGGTTCGCTCGTAGCGCTCAAGGGTCGTCGCGCTCCGATTGAGGTGGACGAGGCCTCGGCTGAGCTACGCCGTCACCACCTGCGTGCAGAGATACACGAGGTTCCCTCGATCATGGAGGAAGAGTCGACGTACGTGGTGGTCTGCACCCGTATCAAGTAGGTTTTGCTAAAAGTGATGGCCACCACATTATAATGTGGTGGCCATCACTTTATTGCGAGTGAGCCTTTCATCTGCATGTTTTTGTGGTGCCGTTGTGTCGTTTCGGTGCTTGTGTGATCGGCCCTCGCGACCAGGAGAATCGATCCTACAGAACAATTTTTTTCGGTGTGTGATGCAATGTGTCGTGATTCCTGTGTGTATTCATGCATCGCGGGCTTTCGATGCTGTTAGTGTCGGCGGTGGCCCGTAGACTAGAGGCAGTAGCTAGGAAGGTGTCACGTGACAGCAGAAAACACCCCTCTGTCCTCTCAGATCGAACGCAACATCGCTGATTTGCGTATGCTCGCAAACGCCGAGTATCGCAAGCCCGCGTCCACGCGCATCATTGCAATCGCCAACCAGAAGGGCGGCGTCGGTAAGACGACCTCGGCCGTTAATCTGGCTGCTGGCCTGGCAATGGGTGGTCTGTCGGTGCTTGTTATCGATGCAGACGCGCAGGGCAACGCCTCCAGCGCGCTCGGCGTCGCGCACCCCGTGGGCACACCATCGACGTACGACGTGATGATCGGGGGAGCAGAGCTGGAGGATGTTGTCCAGCCGTGTCCCGATGTCGAGGGTATCCTCGTGTGCCCGGCGACAATCGACCTGTCGGGTGCCGAGATTGAACTGGTTGACGTGCCCGGGCGTGAGAGTCGCCTGAAGGCTGCGCTCAGTCGGTACGTGGCGACGCATCATGAGATCGACATTATCCTCATTGATTGCCCACCCTCGCTCGGCCTCGTGACGCTGAACGTCATGGTGGCTGCCGACGAGGTTCTGATCCCCATTCAGGCCGAGTACTACGCCCTCGAGGGCCTGAGCCAGCTCTGGAATACGGTCGAGCGCGTCGGTGCGAGCATGAACCCCGGTCTGCGCGTGTCGGGAATGCTCCTCACCATGTCCGACAAGCGCACCCGCCTGTCCGAGGAGGTCGAATCCGAGGTGCGTGCGCACTTCCCGCATCACACGTTCCAGACGGTGATTCCCCGCAGCGTTCGCATTTCCGAAGCCCCGAGCTACGCACAGACCGCCATTACGTACGATCCGCGCAACGTTGGTGCTATCGCATACCGAAAGGCCGCCCTCGAGCTGTGCGATCGGCTTGCCGCCGCACTGTAAAACAGTGTTTCACGTGAAACATTGGCTCGTAGCCTGGGTTTTCCGCAGTTTGGAACGTAGTCGTCACGATTCGTGACCATAAGTTCAATAAAGTGATCAAAGCCGCTCATCACCTGAGCGCAATGCATTGTTTCACGTGAAACAATAAACGCACGCAATTGAAGGAGTTATGCAATGGCGGATGCAACACCGAAGACTGAGGGCCGCAAGGGCGCTCGCAAACACACCGGCCTCGGCCGCGGTCTTGGCGCTCTCATCCCTCAGGCAGGTGAGCAGAAGCCACCGACACCGCCCGCCCCTCCTGCACGTCCACTCGACGTCTTCTTCCCTGAAGGCCCTGCCGCCAGCGGTAGGGGAGGATCCGCAAAGGATCTCCTCCAGCCTAAGCGCGCCACGGCCTCGTCGAAGAAAAAGCGCCACGCAATGCCCACCCTGGACATTGGCACGGCACGCCGCACGGTGAACGCGTCTAATCCTCTTGGCTCTGGGACCAATGGCTCAGCTCCCGACCAGAGTGGTTCTGCCCCGCGTGTTGTGCCCGTCGAACCCGTCGCCCAGCCTGTTCCGAATGTTTCACGTGAAACATCTGAGGAGAATGAGCTTCTGCCCGTGCCCGGGGCATCCTTCGCCGAAATTGCTATCGATCAGATCGTCCCCAATGCGAAGCAGCCTCGTGAGGTCTTCGACGAGGATGACCTGAAGGAACTGTCCGCCTCCATTAAGGAGGTCGGCGTTCTCCAGCCCGTCGTCGTTCGCAACATTCCCGCCACCGGTCGTTCCGAGAAGCTCCAGGAGTACCTCGCCGAGAAGCCCGACGCGCGTTACGAACTGATCATGGGCGAGCGCCGCCTGCGTGCCTCCGAGCTCGCCGGCGAGACCACGATTCCAGCGATCATCCGAGAGACCGACGACGGGGATCTACTCCGTGACGCACTCCTGGAGAACCTCCACCGGGCCCAGCTCAACCCGCTGGAAGAAGCGAGCGCATACCAGCAGCTCATGGCCGATTTCGGTGCGACTCAGGAAGAGCTCGCCAAGCGGATCGCCCGCTCGCGCCCGCAGATTGCCAACACCCTGCGCCTGCTCAAGCTCCCCCCGACCGTCCAGAAGAAGGTGGCCGCACAGGTCATCACCGCGGGCCACGCCCGCGCCCTGCTGTCCCTCGACACAGCAGAAGACATGGAACGACTCTCGGAGCGCATCGTCGCGGAAGGCCTCTCAGTGCGCACCACTGAAGAGATCGTCCGAGTCGGCAAGGCCAAGGCCACCCCGCGCCCGCGCGCCCGCAAGCAACAACCCCTGTCTGCACTGGGAGAGAGCGTCGTGACGGCCCTGTCCGACGCTTACGACACGCGCGTCTCCATCACGGAAGGTCGAAAGAAGGGTCGAATCGTCATCGAATTCGCAGGAGCAGACGACCTCCAGCGAATCGCAGACCTTATTCTCCACTGAGTCACCTTCGTACACGTCTCAGCAGATCAGCCGAAGTATGTTTCCAATCATACATTTTCCGGTCTAATCCGTGGCTCAAACTACGCTTAAACTACTCTTAAGGATCCGGCGTCGGATCCTCGCAGTACTAGAAGGAGCGAAAGGCATGCACGCCCCAGGCAGTCCGCGCACCGTGCTTTTCGATGTCGGGGGAGTCCTCGTTGATTCTCACCCCGATCCCGCCATCATCGCCCGCATGTTCGGAGACGAATCGCGAGGCCTCACAACACTCGTCGACCAAGCAATGTGGACACACCGCGGCGACTACGACGCCGGTCTTTCCGACCGCGACTTTTGGGACCGTATCGCCGGCGACTGCGGACAGGACGAACCATCCGCAGACCTACTCAAAGCCCTCGTGGAACTCGATTCCTCACGTATGGCCGACGCAAACGAATCCACCCTCACCCTCGTCCGACTCCTGCGACACCAAGGCATACGCGTCGGCATCCTCTCCAACGCCCCGTACCCCATCGCAAAAGCAATCCGCCGCTCCGAATGGGGGAGCCTCTTCGACTTCTTCGCCTTCTCCTGCGACTACGGCATCTGCAAGCCCTCCCGCGGCATCTACCGCGACGTACTCCACCGCCTCGGAACTCCCGTCGAAGACGTCGCCTTCATCGACGACCGTCGTGAAAATGTTCGCGCCGCTGAACTGATGGGCGTCAAAGGCATCTTGTGGACAGGACCCGAACAGGCCGAGGCGCGCCTCAAGGAACTCGGTTTCCTGTTCTGAGGCACGCCTCAAAGAACTCGCTTTCCTGTTCTGAGGCACGCCTCAAAGAACTCGGTTTCCTGTTCTGAGGCACGCCTCAAAGAACTCGCTTTCCTGTTCTGAGGCACGCTTTCGCATTTTGTTGCGCGTGACGAGCGAATGTGTGCTGCTCATCCGTGCTTGGGGGACCTTCGGACCCAGCCAGCTGTGTGAGTTTCGGTCGCCGCGGGGCCTGCCCGCCCGCTCGCCGTCCGCGCCGCGAGCCTTCGGCTCGGCGCGTCGTCTCGAAGCCCGGCCAGGCCCTGCAGGCCCCGCGGCGACCTCCACTTAGACGGTTGTGAAAGACAGTCAGAACCCGCGGCGACCTCCACTTAGACGGTTGTGAAAGACAGTCAGAACCCGCGGCATCCTCCACTTGGACGGTCGATCTCGAAGCCCGGCCAGGCCCTGCCGACACCCCCGGCACTGTAGTCACCGCAGCGTTCCCCACGTAGACGGTTGAGATACCGACCGATGACGTAGGATCCAACGCGGATCGTTCTCGGAGACACGAAGGGTCCGGGAGGACAGCAGTCCTCCCGGGCCCGGTGCGTCCCGCAGGAGAGTGGTGTCGCTACTCGCCCTCGACGGGGGCGTCAGCGGAGTGTTCTGACTCCTCCGACGAATCGGCCGACTCGGCAGCATCATCCGCTGCCCCATCAGCCACGCGACCACCCGCCACGAAATCAACGATGTCGGCGCACAACTGCGCGAACGACGAATCCTCGAGCGCATCCGCCGCCTGGGGGAGGAGCGACGTATCCGTCATACCAGGCGCAACATTGGCGTCAATAAACCAGCACGTCCCATCCTCATCCACCACAAAATCCATGCGCGACAAGTCCCGCAGACCCAGCGTCGTGTGCGCCTCAACAGCTGCGGCCTGCATGTCAGCCAAGGCCTCGGGAGAGAAACGCGCCGGAACGAAGTACTCCGACTCATCCGTCGTGTACCGCGCATCGTAATCGTAACGGCCATCATCCGTCGCAATCTCAACCGGGGGCAGAGCCACCGGCCCACCCTCCAGATCCACGACCGACACGGCCACATCGCGGCCCTCGATACGCTGCTCAACCATCAGACGCTGACCGTACGCAAACGCATCCACCATCGAACGACGCAACTGCTTCGCATCATGCGCCGTCGAAATACCCAGCGCCGAACCGCCATCCGTCGGCTTAATGACAACCGGGAACGACACCGACCCCTCCAGCGCAGACAGCACATTCGACGCACCCAGCTGGCGGAAAATCGCCTGCGGCAGCGTCACCCAACCCGGCGTCGCCAGCCCCGCCGAACCCAGTAGAGCCTTCGCCGTCGGCTTATTCGACGCCAACATCGACTGCACCGACGACGAACCCACAAAGGGAATCCCCACCGATTCCAGGAACGACTGCAACGAGCCGTCCTCGCCAATCGACCCATGCACGAGAGGCCAAATCACGTCAGGAGCGAACGACTCGATCGCCCCCGCCAGCGACGCATCCACATCCGAAATGACAACCTCGTAGCCGGCCTGCGCCAGAATATTCGCGACGCGACGACCCGAACGCACCGACACATCACGCTCATGCGTCAACCCGCCCGAAATAATCAGAACCTTCGTAGCCATAGTGTTGTTACTCCTTCGCAACCTTAACGAGCCGACCCAGCCCCGGCCTCGTCCGTTGAAGCCGTGCCGAACATGTCAACCATTTCCTTCTCAGCGTTGACGACCGTCGAGAGGCGGCGCACGCCCTCGCGGATTCTTTCCGGGGTGGGGTAGCAGAACGACAAGCGCATGTGATTCGACCCCTGCCCGTCGTAGAAGAACGCCGTACCCGACACGTAAGCGACCTGGGCGCGCACCGCGCGCGGCAGCATCGCCTTCGCATCCAGACCCTCGGGCAGCGTCACCCACGTGTAGAAGCCACCGTCCGGCACTGTCCACGAGCACGACGGCATGAACTCCTCAAGCGCCGTCAGCATCGCGTGAGCGCGCTCCGCGTACATCGAGCGGAACGTCTTCACCTGCCCGTACCAGTCGTAGCTGCCCAAGTAATCCGCGATCGCCATCTGACCCACCATCGACGGGCACAAAATCGCCGACTCGAGAGCCAGCACCAGCTTCGCGCGGATCGCGTGCGGCGCGTACGCCCAGCCGATGCGGAAGCCCGGCGCGAACATCTTCGAGAACGAACCCAGGTACACGACCCCCTCCGGGCTGTACGAGGCGATGGCCGGCAGGGGATCGCTATGGAAGCCGAGCAGGCCATACGGGTTATCTTCGACGATGAGGACGTGCTCGCGCAGGCAGATCTCCGCGATGATCGGGCGGCGCTCCGCCGACAGGGTCACGCCTGCCGGGTTGTGGTAGTTCGGGATGATGTAGATGAACTTGATCGTCCGACCCGACGCCCGCACGTTGCGGATTGTCTCAGCCAAGGCCTCGGGAATGATGCCGTGCTCATCCATCGGCACGTGCACGACGTCCGCCTGGCGTGCGCGGAACACGCCGAGCGCGCCCACGTACGAGGGGGCCTCGGCGAGGATGACGTCGCCCGGGTTCACGAAGAGTTCGGTGACGAGGTCGAGTGCCTGCTGGCTGCCCGTCGTCACCACGACGTCGTCCGGGTCGGCACCGACGATACCGTCGTAGCTCATGACCTCCGTGATGTGCTCGCGCAGGACCTCCCAGCCCTGGCCGTTGCCGTACTGCATGGCCTGCGCGCCGTGGTTGCGGATCAGCTTTTCCGCGGACGCAGCGAGCTTATCGAGGGGGAGGTCCTTCAGGTTCGGCATGCCGCCCGCGAGGGAGACGACCTCGGGACGGGAGACGACCGAGAAGAGGGCGCGGATCTCGGATGCGCGCAGGTTCAGGGCTTGGTCCGCGTAGACGTCGTACCAGGGATCGAGGCGGTTGCCCTGCGTGCGCGACGAGCCGGACGAGGCCGGGGTCGCTCCGTGTGTTGAAGGCTGAGTCAATGGGTGCCATCCTTTGCGTGGAGTCGCGTTATGCGTATAGGTAAAGTGTGCCACTTTCCTGGCTGCGTGGGGCGACGAGGCCCGGGTGACGGTCACATGTTTCACGTGAAACACTGTCGGTGGCGCGGCCAGTGTTCCGGGTGCCGCGTGGGTCTGGCCGGGGGCGTGGGTGGTCCGGGCACTGGTGCTGGTCACGTGGATACGATTGGGTATCGGCCCGGGGAGTTGCACGTGGGGGAGTGTAAGGGTGGCACGAGTGCCAAGGTCGGGACCTATGAGGTTGATGGGGTCAAGGTTGAGCAGGGGTCGGCTGCCTACGTGGGGGATCGCCTGGCCACGGACGTGGATTTTCATCAGAAGATGCGTGAGAACCCCGAGTTGTGGGAGGCCATTAAGGACGGGCGCATCACGGTGCATTCCGACATCGCGATCGCCCGCAGTGGGAACGCAGGGAGAATAGTCTTTAAGACCGTGCCGATTGAGCTGGACCCGGTCCACATCGCCCGCATCGACCAGGCCATCAAGGGCTACTAAAGGAGCATCATGTCGTTCGAGTTCACTGTTCTGCCGGATGAGCGTTTCATCGAGATTCTGGAGGCCTGGGTGGACTCACCCTGGCCCAAAACAGCTGAAGAGGGCTACGCGCTGCGCGACCGTTTCGGGTGGGTGCCTGCCGAGGATAAGCCGAGTTTGTTTACTTCGGATGTTCGTCCCGACGAACTATCCTCGAGCTTCTCTGTCAGTGGTGGAAACATTAGGTCAATGCGTGTGCCGATCACTGATATTGCGCCGGAGGAGGCTCGTGGGGACTCGTTGGCGGATACTCTGGTGATTTATCGGCATTTCTGTGAGATTTTGGTGCGCCGGTACGGTAAACCCAAGCAGCGCAAGAACAGTAATGGTCATTACCGCTCGAATTTTGTGACGTCTCAGGGTGTTGGCGTAAGTGTTGGGGGCACCATCGCTCATGTGAGTTGTGTTGTTGAGTCTCCTGAGGAGATGTTTATCGCCAGCGAGTATGCGCGTCTTGTTGCCAAGGGCTACATCTCAGAGGACGAGTAGCCACGGCTAGGCGCAGACGGCCTAAGGGCTGTTGCGGGGTGTGTGCTGCCGGATCTTGTCTGGCCGAAGGGGGTGTTGCTGGGGCTGGTAGGTTTGGTGGTGTCGGGCGGTGTGGGATGGTTATGACTCGTCCTGTGCGTGTTGTTGGCGTCGACCAGGCTATCAAGGGCCTGTGAAGGAGGATCATGTCCTTTGAGTTCACTGTGTTGTCTGATGAGCGTTTCATCGAGATTCTCGATGCGTGGGTGGACTCGCCCTGGCCCAAAACCGCCGAAGACGGCTACGCCCTGCGCGACCGCTTCGGATGGACACAGAAGGAAGGGAAGCCCAACGTCTTTACTTCTGACGTTCACCCAATAGGGTTTCCTTGTTACTTCACCAAAGGGAGTGGCTCGATCGGAACGTTCAGTTTTTTGATCACTGATATTGCGCCTGAGGAGGCTTGGGGGTATTCGTTGGAGCCGGCGAAGGTGATTTATCGGCATTTCTGTGAGATTTTGACGCGCCGGTATGGGAAGGTGAAGCAGCGTAGTAGTAAGAAGGAGCGTTATCGTTCTACTTTTGTTACCCCGCTGGGCGTGGGCGTGAGTGTGGGCGGCAATGATGCTCTGGTCAGTTGCATTGTTGAGTCTCCTGAGGAGATGTTTATTGCGAGCGAATACCAGCGTCTTGCTGCCAAGGGGTATATCTCGGAGGACGAGTAGCCACGGCTAGCCGTGACTGGTCTCAACCGGGGGCGCGAACGCGGATTGTTTCACGTGAAACAATCCCGGCTCTTCGCCTCAGTGCAGACGCAGATAGGGCTAGGAAGTGGCCGACGTGTCGATAGGTGAACTAGCTACTGACGGCGACGAAGCCGAAGGAGAGTGAGCGGATCCGCCCGATGGACTTGCCCGTCATGGGGGAGTAGGGAAGTCGTCAGGAAAGGTCTATCCGTAGCTTTCGGGAGCGTCGTCGTGAGTGGATACAAAAAGTCCGCAGCCCAAGGGGTCTGCGGACTTGCGTGGAATTCCGGCGTGGCTGGAATTCGCTCAGTGGCGGTCGGCCTTGCGCGAACGCTTCGCGTCGGCGAGCTCGTTGAGCTGGTCGATGTGGGCCTGGGCAACCATGACGTCGATGGTGGAGAACATGAGTGGGCTCCTCGTGGGATCGTATCGGTGATTGTGTCCCTGCTTGACGAGGCCGGGGATCGCCCGGCGGTTCTCGTACGTGGAGCGTGCCAACGCGGGTAGCGTCAGCGCGACCCTGCGTGTCAAACAAGAAAAAGCGCCGGACGAGCTTGGCAGCTGTGTCAGGCGCTTGATGGCTATAGTTTATGCCTCGGTTTTTCGGCAATCAACCGCTCGGACAGTTAGATCCATCGCAGCGAGAATCAAGCAATTGCAAAGGAAAATGGCTGTTCGCATAGCTTTCGAGCGATGGCGGATGGATGCAAATCACTGCGTAGCCGGTCTGGTTGTGCGGAACAGGTGTTTTGAGGGGTGTTGGAGGCGGGCGTAGTGGCGGGGGAGTCATGTCAGGACTAGAATGATAACGATTCTCATTCAATGACTGTATCTAGAGGACCCATGAACCCCACGACACACAGGAGCCCGGGCCGCGCAGCTGCCCGGGCCCTCGCCGCAATGAGCCTCGCGGCAGCATCCTTCCTCGCACCAACAGGAGCACACGCCGCCGACGAGGCAGGCTCTGGACTCGACTCCGCCACCGAAACAGCAGCAGCCGAGGAAGCGGCGCACGAAGCCTCCAATACCCAAGCAGACAACGCAGCCATAACCGACGCGACCACCACAGTTACGACCGACCCAGCCACCGACAACGCTGACTCGGCCGACACAACCGACGCGACTGTCACGACCGACGCGGCCACCGACAACGCAGCCACCACAGCTACAACAGATGCGGCCGCGACCGCGACGGATGCGACCGCGATGGCGTCGGCTGCGACGGACGCCGCCACGGCCTCGGGAACCGGGGGAGTGACCACCTGCAACGTCATGCGCACCCCGCCCGACGGTACCACCGCCACCCTGAACCGCGGCCACGCGGACATCTTCGACCTCACCTCTGACGCGGCCGGTGCGCTCACCCTGCGCATCAAGGAGGACGCCACCGGCTCCGGCGTCCTGCGCGAACCCGAGAAGACCCTCCTCGCGATCCCCGCGAGCACGCTCACCCAGATTCCCGATGCCGTCAGCCAGACGACCGGCGCGCCCGCCGCCGCGTACCTACTCGGCCAGTCCGGCGACAACCAAGCCACCGTCCTGTGGCCCGGGTGGGACACCCTGGGCATCGCCGCCGGCGGATACGACGCCGCGCGCTTCCACATCACCTACTCCGGGCCAGCCGACGGGCGCATCTACGCCTTCACATCCAGCTTCGCAGAAGGCCTGAAGGCGGTCACCGCCGACGGCAGCTACGACCTGGCCCCGGGCGGCGACGACATCGACCAGCCCTACGCCGCCCACAAGCACGTCAACTGGCTGTTCACGCGCGCCGGCCGCTACACGCTGACCGTCCAAGCCAGCGCCTGGACCCCCGGCAACACCGGCACCGCCAACGCCGTCGCACCCACCCGCACCTACACGATCGACGTGGCCGACGAAGCCACGTGCCTCGCCGAGGCCGGCCTCACCCCCGGCGGTAATGGCAACCCCGCAGCCCCCGCGCCCGGCGTCGATCCGGGTTCCACGGACGCCCAGTCGGGAGCCGGGCAGTCGGGCGCTGACGGGGATTCGACCCCGGACACCACAGACCGCTCCGCTTCCGACACCGGCGCTGGAGCGAACGACCCCGCCCAGACCTCGGGCACAGGTCTGGGCGCGGGCAGCAGCGGGGGAGCGGGCACCGCCTATGGCGTCACCACCTCAGGCACCACGACCTCGGGCGCTCGCACCACCACGTCGTCAGGCGAACGCTGCATCCCCACCCGCGTCACCCGCGAGGCAACGGGAACCGAATCCGCTGCCCCGGCCTCGTCCCAAGCCCCCGCCAACACCGCACGCACCACGCTGACCGTCAGCGTCGGCGAGGGTGCATCCGGCAACGCGACCGAGGGACACTTCGACCTGGGGCCCGCCATCGAAAACGGCAGCCTCGTCGCCCGCATCAAAGACGACCGCACGCAGCCCGCGCAGTGGGTCGACCCATCAACCCTGACCTTCGCGCTCGGTGAGGCCGCGCGCATCACCGCGCCCGCAGACCTCGGCTTCGTCGCCACCGTCGGCTCCAGCGTGTGGCTCATCCCCTCCACCCAAATCGCGGGTGTTCCGTGGCTGGGCCTGAACTCCCAGCGCGAAGAGATCGTCACCGGAACCACCGGCGGCGTCCAATTCACCCTCGACGCCGTCGAAGGACCCGGCCGCGTCGCCGTCTTCAACGCGGGCGCGCTCGGCTCCGGCGTCGGCGAGCACGTGTTCGACGGGCCCGGCTCCAGCTACACGCTCGGCCCCAACACGCACGCCCACCAGAACTGGGTGTTCACCGCGCCCGGAACCTACACGCTCACCATCTCCATGCGCGTCACCCCCACCGGCGCGGCCCTGACCGGCTCCGGCTACGGCAGCAGCGGCGAAGTCACCGCCACCGGCGCACTCGGCACGAGCAGCCGGCCCATGGCCTCCCAGGTCGTCGGTCGCACCGCCTCCGGCAAAGACTGCGACCTCTCCCTGGCCATCACCGGCGCCGACACCATCCCGCTGGCCGTCGTCTCGCTCACGTGGGCGCTGACCGGCGCGGCCTGCGTGTGGGTCAGTTCGATCGGCCGACGCAGAAACGCGCGAGCGTTCTCGTGAGCACTCATTCACGAGGCATCCTCTCCTTCCTCCCCCGCCACCCCTCCCGTGGGTGGCGGGGGAGCGGGTGTGGACTCGCCGCAGCGATGTTCGCGCTTACGGCGGGGGTCGCCGGGTGCGCGCCCGCTCCCGACCCCGCTCACGATGGCGAACTGCGCGTCGTCGCCACGACCGGCATCCTCGCCGACCTCGTCCGCAACGTCGCCGGAGACCGCGCCCACGTCACCCAGATGGTCCCCAACGGGGCAGACCCACACTCGTGGGAACCCTCCCTGCGCACCATCCGCGACGTGGCCTACGCGGACGTCGCCTTCTCCAACTACCTCATGCTCGAAGAACACGCCCTCATCCGCGCCCTCGACTCCAACCTGCCCGCCGGCTCACGCTCCGTCTCCGTTGCCGAGGAAGCCGCCAAGAACGGCGCCACCATTCTCCCCCTCGTCGAAGACCGAGCCCTCGACACCCCGTGGCTCGGCATGCGCGTGTGGGGCGACGGCACCGACATGGGAGCCACTCGCGCCTCGCAGATCGACCTGACGACCACCGGCGTCGACGGACCCGGCCAGGCCGCCGCGTACCTCACCACGTCGTTCGGGCAGCCCGAGATTGCCTTCGCCTCCTCCGACGGCTTCAACGCCGCCGCCGGATACGACACCGACACCGCGCAGCTGCCCGCCGACGCCCACCAACACATGAGCTGGGCGTTCACCGCCCCCGGCGTGTACCGCGTCCACTTCCGCGCCAACCTGCGCACCACCCCCGGTGCCACGCCGGTCAGCGTCGGGGAAGGCACCGCCGTCTTCGCCGTCGGCACCCCGCCCGAAGACGTCGCCGCCGCCGAAGGACGCCGCATCCTCTCCGCCGGCCACGCCGACATCACCGTCAACCTCACCACCAAGCGCGTCGAACTCGCCTCCGACGCCGACGCGCTGAGCGGGGACGAGGCCTCGGCCCCCTGCGTCGGCGCATCCAGCGCCGGGGCGGTCGTCGCCTCGACCATGGAATGCACAGACCTCGACCACGTCGTCATCGAAGTGCCCACCCGCGCGCTCACGACCATCCCCGGGGAAGCCTCGTTCCGATTCATCGGCGAGGCCGGCACCAACGTGTACATGCTGCCCCAAGCAGTCCTCGGCAAGCACGTCCACGGCGACATCGACCCCCACCTATGGCACGACGTCCACAACGCCCAAGCCTACGTGCGAGTCATCCGCGACTCGCTGATCTCCGTCGACCCGGGCGGCGAGGCCACCTACCGGACCAACGCCGCCACCTACCTGACGCGCCTCGACCAACTCGACGCCACCATGGCCTCGACCATCGCGACAATCCCATCCGAGCGACGCAAACTCGTCACCACCAACGACGCCTACGCGTACCTGGCGAACGCCTACGGGCTCACCGTCGCCGGATTCGTCGCACCCAACCCCAGCGTCGAACCCTCCATCGCCGACCGAATCAAACTCCAAGCCACCCTGTCCGACTCCTCAATCCCCGCGGTGTTCCTCGAACCCAACCTGGCGCGCACCCGCTCCACCCTGCGCACCGCCGCCACCGACGCGGGCGTGGACATCTGTCCCCTATACGGCGACACCCTCGACGACCAAGCACCCACCTACATCGACATGATGCAACACAACGCCCGCTCACTGGCACGATGCCTGGGCGGCAAGGAGATGCCATGAAACTCTTTTCTTCCCAGTCTGATGCCGGCCGTCGGCTCTTCACCACGGGACTACCTCTTCCGGTCGGCGCGGGGCCTGCCGCCGCCCCCGGGGCTAGCCGGCGGCCTCGCAACACGCCCGGCCAGGCCCTGCCGCTGCCCCCGGGACTACCGCTTCCGGTCGGCGCGGGGTCTGCCCGCCCGCTCGCCGCCTCGCCGCAAGCATCGCTCGGCGTGTCGTCTCGAAGCCCGGCCAGGCCCTGCAGGCCCCGCGCCGACCTCATGTGGCAAACCATCATGCCGCCCACGGAACAGAGTGGGCGGGCGTCTCATCTCGAAGCCCAGCCAGGCCCCGTCACCGCCCCCGGGGCTAGCCGACGGCCCCGTCTGGGCATGACGCTGAGTGCCCTCCTCGTGTCAGCTCTCCTCTTCATCGTGGGTGCCCCCTCTTCTGTTGCTGACCCGAGTCCCGACCCCGACCTCGCGCAAAGCGTCGCCGCGCACGAGGAGTGGAGAGGCGAGGCCAGCGAGATCAGCGCCGGACACGTCGACCTCGGACCCCGACTGATCGACGGGCAGTGGCGGGCCGGCCTGCGCCACGACGCCGAGAGCGGCGCCGTGTGGCGCGACCCCAACCAGACCGTCCTCCGGGTCAGCGACGCAGCCATCATGACCGCGCCCGACTCCGCCGACTACCCGTTCCTGGCCGACGTCGCGGGCAAGCCCGTGCACGTCATCCCCCAGACGCAGAACCCGAGCGTCGTGTGGCTCGGCTGGAACACGCAGGACCCCGCCGTCACGGCCACCATCGACCGCGGCCTCACCATGCGCGTCGGCCCCGTGAGCGGGCCCGGCCGCGCGTGGCTGTTCCTCCAGTCCGGCACCTTTGGCAAGCCCCTCCTGCTCGCCGACTCGGGTGCCGCCCCCGGCGACGTGTGGATCGACTCGGGCACGCACGTGCACGCCAACTGGGCGTTCTCCGCCCCCGGCACCTACACGGCGACCGTGACCTTCCTGGGCACGACCACCGCCGGCGAGGCCGTCAACGCTTCCACGACCTTGCGCTTCGCCGTGGGCGACGCCGCTTCCGCGTCCGAAGCCCTGGCCATGGCTGCGCCCGCCGCTTCCGGTTCTGGTTCCGGTTCTGGTTCCGGGGCTCCGGCCGCGGGCACCTCCCAGGGCCCTGGCTCCTCCGAGTCGACGTCGTCCTCGCCCGAGGGTGGCTTGCCCGACTGGGCCTTCCTCGCGATCATCGTCAGCGTCGCCCTCTCCCTCCTCGTGATCGGCGCGCTCGTCGTTGCGCGCTCGCGCCGCAGCCGCGCCGAACAGGCTGCCGCCATCGCCGAGGCTGACTCCCTCCTCTCACCCCTGCCCACCGCCCGCGGCGAGGGGAACGAGGAAGCAGCCACGGCCTCGTCCCAGAGTGCTGGAGTATCTGGTGTGGGCGAGAGCGCTGAGGGCCACGGCCTCGGCAATGGGGGAGGGGAGCAGTGAGCCAGCTGCGCGTCACCTCTTTGGGGGCGTCCCTGGGTGGGCGCAGCGTCCTGACGGGCGTCGACCTGGAGGTCGAGGCCGGGGAACTCGTCGGACTCATCGGACCCAACGGTGCCGGAAAGACCACGCTGATTCGCTCGATCCTGGGACTCATCCCCTCCAGTGGCAGTGTCGAGACCGACGGCGCGATCGGCTACGTGCCGCAGCGCCACGAATTCGCGTGGGACTTCCCGATTAGCGTCCGCGACGCCGTCCTCCAGGCCGTCACCGTGCGGCGCGGGCTGCTCGGGCGCGCTCGGACGCCGCACTTCCGCGCCGTCGAGGAGGCCCTGTCCCTCGTCGGCATGCGCGACCTCGCGAAGCGACCCATCGGTGAGCTGTCCGGCGGGCAGCGCCAGCGCGTCCTCGTCGCCCGGGCCCTCGCGATCCGGCCCGCCGTGCTGCTCCTCGACGAACCCTTCACCGGCCTCGACATGCCCACCCAGGAGATGCTCATGGACCTGTTCCGCGCGCTCGCCGACGGGGGGCGAGCCCTCCTCATGACGACGCACGACCTCATCGGCGCGCGCGCCGGCTGCGACCGCCTCTACCTGCTGCGGCGCACGATCATCGCGTCCGGGCGACCCGACGAACTCGCCGACGCCGACCCGTGGATCCGCGCCTTCGACGTGCGACCCGACAACCCGATCCTCGACGCCCTAGGAGTGCGCGCATGAGCGCCGTGATCCACGCGGGCGGCCACGGCCTCGTCGCCGCGGCGGACTTCCTGAGCCCCAACGACTTCTTCCGTGACCTGACGAACCCCGCGCTGGCGTTCCTGCCGCGCGCGCTGCTCATCGCGGTCGTCGCCGCGCTCGTGTGCGGCAGCGTCGGCGTGCACGTCGTCCTGCGTGGCATGGCGTTCATCGGGGATGCCGTCGCGCACTCCGTGTTCCCCGGCCTGGCCATCGCGTTCGTGTGCGGTGGATCCCTGGTGTTCGGAGGTGCCCTCGCGGGCGTCGTGACCGCCGTGCTGGTGGCGCTGTTGGCGCAGAATCGGCGGCTCAAGGAGGACTCCGTCATCGGCGTGCTCTTCGTGGGCGCCTTCGCGCTCGGCGTCGCGATCATAGCGCGGGCACCCGGGTACGCGGGGAGCCTGCAGGACTTCCTGTTCGGGTCGATCACGGGCATCCCGGCGTCGGATGTGCCCGTGGTGCTGGCTGGCGCTTTGTTCGTGCTGCTCATGCTGTTCCTGGCGCACCGACCCATCGTGGCCGTGACCCTGGACCGCGAGAGCGCGCGGGCGGCGGGCGTGCACGTGCTGCTCGCGGACCTTTCCCTGTATGTCGCCGTGGCCCTGGCCGTCGTGATTTCCGTGCAGACGATCGGTAACGTGCTGGTGCTGGCACTGCTCGTGACCCCCGCGGCGACCGCGCGGCTCCTGTGCGACCGCCTATGGACGATGATGATTCTGTCGCCGGCCCTGGGGGCGTCGGGTGGCCTGGTGGGCCTGTACCTGTCGTGGTCGCTGGACGTGCCCACGGGTGCCACGATCGTTCTGGTGCTCACCGCGTGCTTCGTGCTCGCCTGGGTCTTCGCGCCGAGGCATGGGGTCCTCGCGCGGAGGCTGCGGGAGAGGCGGGGGTGAGGTGTTGCTTGTGGTTGCGCGGCGCAGGTGCGCGTGACTCATTGAGCGGGGTGCTGCCGAGGGGCGGTACCCCGCTTGTTGTTCGCCGTGGTTGAGTGCGTGCTTGGCGCCTGGTTGCGTGTTTGCTGGCGTGTGTGCCTGTAGGCGCAGGCGTCGAATGTTTCACGTGAAACAATTCGAGGGTGACAGTTGATTTGGGACGAGGCGTGGGCGGGTGCTGGGTGGGTTTGAGTCGGGTTTTAAATAACTGCGCGGGCGGCGCGTGGCATTGCTTGTGCTGTCCATCGAGCGAGTGTAGAGCCTGTTAGGCATGGAGCGATTGTTTCACGTGAAACACATGTTTATGGGGCTGGTATCTGTTTCTGTTGCGGCCTCGAGGTTGGGATGTTGCTCGATTCTATGAATCATAGATGCCCCTCTATGAGGTTCTATGACGCAAAATTGGGCTTCTATGATCTATGAAGGGGCCTCTATGACATAGAAACCCCCTTCTATGACATAGAAATGGGGTTCTATGAGATAGAAAGGTGCTTCTATGAACTGAAGTGAGTGGCGGGGTTGAATCCATGGTTGACGCGGATTGCGCTGTGATCGCATCGGGTGTCCTTCACGGTGTGTTTCCCGAATGCTGCGCTGATTCCGGATGGGGACTTGACGTGGCTTGGCGGTCTCGGGCTGGAGGCAGCGACCGGTTTGAATCGACGTCAGAAGGAAGCGCTGGTTGACATACGCCATGGGCGTACCTGGAGCAACGGGGAGTATAGGGAGCATTTTGGTGTGACCGCTGAGGAAGCGCGCTCGGAGCTGCGCGACCTCGTGTCACGAGGCCTGGTGACGTCCACGGGTCAGCACCGCTGGGTGCGTTACGAGCTCGCTGTGAAGCCGTGACCGTGGTGTGATTCTGGTTCGGTGGCCTTAGGATGCCGGGATAGCTGCGGTGGTGATGTGGGGGAGTGATTCTCGGATTGATGCCCGTGTCGTCGTCGGTGACGATGTTGATGCGGGGATTGTTTCACGTGAAACATTCTGGTATTGGCGGGCTAGCTGGATAACTTTGGATCATATCCTTGTGGATAGGTACTCCTGCTTTTCCTGTGTGTTGAAGAAGTGGTCAGTCGCTCTGCATGTCTTAGCTCAGCCATGCCGCTGAGTATTGGTATCAGGTATGTTCAGGATCGATCCACTCGATATTGCGCATGATAAATGAGTGATCATCTTGTTCTGTAAGGAGTATGCGAATCGTAAAGTAAGATTCGTCTTGTGCTTCGCTTGACTCAATTGCGCGCACAGTTGTGTATTCATGGGTATCGTTGGTTGGTCCTGTAGCATAAAACCTAGCACTCTTTTGAGACATTGAGAGCTGCATACATAATCCTGAGATGCCGCTGGTTCGTAGGTGACAAGCGAAGGCTCTATTCCCGTCTGGTTGGATGTTAAGCTCCAAGGGTGTTGTAACGATTCTGTTTTCATGATAGTTTCGCATGTCCTCGACAAAATGATCGCAAAAGTCTTCATCTTGGCATAGCGCCATAAGATCATCCGTGTCACCCGTGTTAAATGCGTATTCCCACAAGTCGACGAACCATACCGCAGTTACTTGAGCACCCACTAAACCTCCCTCGTAAAGGCCGTTCGGGGGACTGGGTTTGGTGATCTCAGCCTGTGTAGGTACCGGGGATGGCGTATCTCTTGACTGTAGGTCCCCAGACTGGCTATCGGTGGACTGTGGGGTGTTAGATTGAGCTGATTGCTGACGATCCTTGGCCTCGGCATTAGCCTTGGTGTTGAATACCCGGAACCCAAGAAG
>NZ_JAPWCL010000025.1:0-34985 GCF_041433955.1 Pauljensenia sp. 20925_1_25
AAAACCGACGGCGGTGTTACGGGCGGCCAGCGCGATGACGACGCCGATTGAGCCGGGACCCGCGATGAGGGGCAGCGCCATGGGAGAGAAGGAGACGTCCGCCTTGGCTGTCGCGTGCTGAGCCTCCTCGTGGGTGGCGCGGCGCTTGTTTTCCAGCATCGAGAAACCCGAGTGAGCGACGACCAGGCCACCGGCAATTTGTAGGGAGGGCAGGTCGAAGCCGAAGAAACGCATGATGAGCGAGCCGCTGACAGCAAAAACCGTGAGGATCGCAAAGACATAGATGCCGGTCTTCCACGCCTGGGAGCGCACCGCCGCCGGGTCGTCGGCGGCGGTCAGGCCCGCGAAGGCGGCGAGGCCTCCGATCGGGTTGGTGATCGGAGCGAGCGCCAGGATCGTCGCTGAGATTCCTGCGAGAACGGTCGTCATGGGGGCAATCCTACAGGGTGGCGTGTTGGCGCGAGTGAGCGGTCTGCTCAGACGCGGCGGGCCCCGAAAATGGCCGTTCCCAGGCGCACGATGGTCGCCCCTTCGGCGATGGCCCACTCGAGGTCCCGGCTCATGCCCATCGACAGCGCCAGCTCGGCCTCTTCGATGCTCAGGCGCACTGCCGCCTCGTCCCTGATGTCGCGCAGCTGCGCGTAGGCGGTGCGCACGTCGGCTTCGACGGGGGAGTTCAGGCCCACCGTCATGAAGCCCGCGAGCTGGAGGTGAGCCGAGGCCTCGACCGCATCGATAAGCTGCGCGACGTCGGCGGGCGCGCACCCGTGCTTGGTGGCCTCGCCCGACACGTTCACCTCGATGAAGATGGGGAAGGGGCCGGTGGCGCGCGCGTCGATCTTCGCAGCCAAGGCGGGGGAGTCCAGCGACTCGATTGCATCCACGCAGGCCAGTGCGTGATTGATCTTGTTGGACTGGAGAGGACCGATCAGGTGGAGGCGGGCACCGGGCACCTCGCGGATCGCGTCCACCGTCGCGCGCGCCTCCTGTACCCGGTTGTGGCCCAGCAGGATCGGCAGCCCCGCCTCGGCGAGGGCAGTAGCGGCGGCGCGGCACTCCTCGGGTGTGCGTGTCTTGACCGCCAGCTCCAACGTCACGGAATCGGTGCGGCCACACGCGGAGGTGGCGCGGTCGATGCGGTCGCGGGCGGCATCGATGGCCTCGGGAATACTCATGGCCTCATGGTACGCGGGCGCGGCTTTCGGGGTTCAATCAGGGGCGTCTCAGGGCTGGCAGGGGCCTGCCCCGTGGCACACTAGAATGTTCGCGACACACGGAAAGGACAAACAAAAACAATGCGTACCCTGCTCAACATCATCTGGTTTTTCTTCGGAGGACTCCCGCTCTTCCTCGGATATGTGATGGCGGGCATCATCTCCTGCATTTTCATCGTGACGATCCCTGCGGGCGTGGCCTGCTTCCGCATCGCCGGTTACGTGCTGTGGCCTTTCGGCAAGCGCGTCGTCGACAAGCCGAACGCGGGTGCTGGCTCGGCCCTCATGAACATCGTGTGGTTCCTTGTCGCGGGCCTGTGGCTCGTCATCGGGCACATCACGACCGCTGCCGCGCAGGCCGTCACGATCGTCGGCATCCCGCTGGCTATCGCCAACCTCAAGATGATTCCGATCACCTGCTTCCCCTTCGGTAAGGTCGTCATCGACGACCCGACTGCGTCCATCCTCTGACGCGTCCTACACTGGGGTCATGGCTCGTAAACACAGCAAGGACCACGGCGGTGGCCCCACCCGCGCCATCGAGGCGCTCACGGCGGCTGGCGTTGCTTTTACCATCCACGAGTACGAGCACGACCCGGCCGCCCGGGCGTTCGGTGAGGAAACAGTCGAGAAACTGGGTATCGACCCCACGCAGGCCTTCAAGACGCTCATGGTGCGCCTGGAACCCACCGGCGAGTTCGTCGTCGGCTGCGTGCCAGCCCTGGCTCACCTGTCCATGAAGCTGATCGCCAAAGCCGCCGGTGCCAAGAGCGCCGCCATGGCCGATCCGGCCGTCGCGCAGCGCCGCACTGGCTACGTCGTGGGCGGCATCAGCCCGCTCGGGCAGACGACCTCGCACCGGCTGTTCATTGATTCGGCGTGCCTGGACCACGAGACCATGATTGTCTCTGGCGGGCGCCGAGGCCTCAGCGTCGAGCTGAGTCCCCTGGATCTCGTCGAACTGACGAACGCGGAGGTCACGGACCTCGCGCAGGTCTGACCCCGGCCTCGTCCGGTTTCCGTCCGGCCCCCGGACGGAGGGGGAATGCGGGGGCGAGCTGTCACGTTGTTTTACTCGGCGGAAAGCTGTATGCGTCAAAATAGGCCCTACGGTAGATTCGCCTGGTATCCACGGACCGCCGGCCCGTCCCGACACGAAAGTGCCCCGCATGACAGCTCACAAGCCCCTCGCCCTCACCGCCGCGACCATCGCTGCCGCCATGGCGCTCGCGGCCTGCTCGAGCGGTGCCTCCACCGATCCCAACACCATCGAGATCGGATCACTCTACGAACCCGTCAACCTCTCCAACATCGCAGGTGGCGGCCAGGGCGTCACCGAGGCGCTCAACGGTAATGTCTACGAGGGTCTGTTTTCCCTCGCCGACGACGGCACGATTCAGCCGCAGCTGGCCACCTCCTACGACGTGAGCGAGGATGGCCTGACCTACACCTTCCACCTGCGCGATGGCGTGACCTTCTCCGACGGCTCTTCCTTCGACGCGGCCGACGCCGTTCACTCGATCAACCGCGTCCTGGCCGACGACTCCCAGTCCGCGCGCAAGTCACAGCTGGCCGTCATCAACTCGGTCGAGGCCACCGATCCCCAGACGCTGATCGTGACGCTCTCGCAGCGCTCGATCTCCCTGCCCTACAACCTGTCCTACCTGTGGATGGTTCCCGAGGGCTTCGACTCGCAGACCGAGACCGACGGCACCGGCCCCTACACGCTGGACACGTGGACGAAGGGATCGACCCTGGCGCTTAAGGCCCGCGACGGCTACTGGGGCGAGGTCCCCAAGAACGACGCGGTCACGTTCCACTACTACACGGACGCCACCGCGATGACGAACGCCTTGAGCGCGGGCGACATCGATATCATTACCTCCCTGCAGTCCCCGGACGCGTTGGCCACGTTCCGGGGCAACTCCGACTTCGTGGTCTCCGAAGGCACCTCCACCACGAAGGAACTGCTCGCCTTCAACGACGCGCAGGCCCCCTTCAATGACGCGCGCGTGCGCCAGGCCATCTACTCGGCCATCGACCGCGAGAAGCTCCTCGAGTCCATCTGGGGCGACGCGGGTCAGCTGATCGGCTCGATGGTTCCTCCGTCGGACCCGTGGTACGAGGACCTGACCTCCGTCAACCCCTACGATCCCGAGCGCTCGAAGTCGCTGCTGGCCGAGGCCGGGGCTGAGGGCCTGAGCTTCACGCTCGACACGCCCTCCTACGACCCGCACCCCACGGTCGCAGAATTCCTCAAGTCCGAGCTGGCCAAGGTGGGCGTGACCGTCACGATCAACACGATCACCGCCGACGAGTGGTACTCGAAGGTCTACAAGGAGCACGATTTCCAGGCGACCCTCCAGGAGCACGTCAACACGCGCGACGTCGTGTGGTACGGCAACCCGACGTTCTACTGGGGTTACAACAACGAGGCCGTGACCGCCTTGATCGACGAGGCAGAGCAGGCCTCCACCGAGGACGAGCAGACCGAGAAGCTGCGCGCCGCTAACGAGCAGATCGCGGCGGACGCGGCCAGCGCCTGGCTCTACCTCTACCCGCAGATCGTCGTCGCGCGTTCCAACGTGTCGGGCTACGGCGTGAACGGCCTGAATTCGCAGTTTGTCGTCTCGGGCATCTCCAAGAACTGATGACTCGGTACCTGCTGCGGCGCACCGGGCTGCTGATCCTCACCGGATCGGCAGCCCTCGTGGCGATTTTCGTTCTCCTGCGTCTCCTGCCGGGCGATCCGGCGAATGCGCTTGCGTCGGGCACGGCCACCCCCGAGCAGATCGAGGCGGCCCGCCGCCAGGTGGGTTCGGACCTGCCGTGGTGGAGCCAGTTTGGTGAGTGGGCCTCGTCGCTGCTGCGCGGCGACCTGGGTACCTCGTTCACGTCGGGTTTGAGCGTGAACGATCAGATTGCCTCGCGCATGGCGGTGACGCTGCCGCTGACCCTGGCGGCCTTCGGGATTTCGCTGATCCTGGCGATTGTGCTGGGGTACGTGGCCGCGCGGGCGCGCCGCTCCTGGGTGGGAACGGTGATCTCCGCTCTCGCGCAGCTGGGTATCGCCGTGCCCGTGTTCTGGATCGGCATGCTCCTGGTCCTGGTCTTCGCGGTGAACCTGCACTGGCTGCCCGCCTCGGGTTTCCCCGCGCGCGGGTGGACGAACGCCGCGCAGGCGGTGCGTGCCCTCGTCCTGCCGACGCTGACGATCGTCTTAGTGTCCACGGCCTCGCTGACGCGCTACACGCGCAGCGCCGCCCTGGACGTCCTCGATGCTCCGTTCCTGCAGTTCGCGCGCTCCCTGGGCGAGTCGCGTGGCGAGGCGATGGTGCGCCACGGCTTGCGCGTCGCCTCGATCCCGGTCATCTCCATCGCCGGTATCGAGCTGGCGACCACGTTCATCGGTGCGGTCGTCGTCGAGCAGGTCTTTGCTCTTCCCGGCCTTGGCTCGATGCTGACGACGGCTATCGCCCAGCACGACTACCCATCGATTCAGGGGGTTCTCCTCGTGTCGACGACCCTCGTCCTCGTCATCGGTTTCGCCGCGGACGTCCTGCAGCGCGTCATTGACCCGCGCCTGCGCTCGTCCCTGAGCGCGGGAGGCCGCCCGTGAATGCCCGCCGCATCCCGCTGTCTCTCGTCGTCGGCGCGCTCCTGGTGGGCGTGCTCGCGCTCATCGCCCTCGTCTCTCTCGTGTGGCTTCCGTACCCGATTGAGGACACGAGCGGCGGACGCCTCGAAGGCTTCTCTCCTGAACACCTCCTGGGCACGGACCGCCTGGGCCACGACCTGGCCTCGCGCATGATGGTGGGCGCGCGCATCGCCCTCATCGTCGGCCTCGGAGCCGTCGCTGTCGCCGCCCTCATCGGCGTGAGCGTCGGCCTGGCCATCGCGCTGGCCCGCCCGTGGGTGGACGACGTGGCCTCGGCCCTGCTCGACGTGCTCATCGCCTTCCCGACGCTGCTCCTCGCGATGCTCATCGTCGCGGGCTTCGGTGCCTCCCTGGCCACGGTCACCGTCGCAATCGGCGTGGCCGCCTCGGCCGTCGTCGCGCGCCTGACGCGCATCCTGGCTCGGCGAGTCCTCGCCGAGCAGTACGTGCTGGCCGCCCGCACCTCCGGCGTGTCCACGTGGGGGATCCTCACCCGCCACGTCCTGCCTAACATCTGGCCGACCCTGGCCACGAACCTGGCCGTCACCATGGGTGGTGCCGTCCTCGCCGAGGCCGGGCTGTCCTATCTGGGTCTGGGTGCGCCCCCGCCGAACGCCTCCTGGGGCCGCCTCCTGCAAGACGCGCAGGCCACCTTCACGACGCAGCCGCTGGGCGCCATCGCCCCGGGCGTCGCGATCGTCGCCTTCGTCCTGGGAGCCAACCTCGCGGCCGACGGCCTGCGTTCCCTCATCGACCCCACCCAGGGAGGTGCGAAGTGAGCCTGTCCATCACTGACCTGAACGTGTGGATCGGGGACGCGCACATCCTGCGCGGCATCACCCTGGAGGTGCCCGACGGCCAGCACGTCGGCATCATCGGATCCTCCGGCTCGGGCAAGTCGATGCTGTCCCTGGCGATCATGGGACTGCTGCCTGAAGGCGCGCGCGTGGAGGGCTCGATCCGCTGGGGCGACCGCGAGCTCGTGGGTGCCTCCGAGCGGGTGCTACGCTCGCTGCGCGGCTCGCAGATCGCCATGATGTTCCAGGACCCCGCGACCTCTCTCGACCCGCTCATGCGGCTCGGCAAGCAGATCGCGCTGCCGCTGCGCCGCCACCGCGGTCTGCGAGGCACCGCCCTGCGTGAGGCCATCGACCGCGCACTCGCCGAAGTCGCCCTGCCCGACCCCACGCGCATCGCCCGGTCCTTCCCCTACGAGGTCTCGGGCGGCCAGCGTCAGCGCGTCGCCCTGGCCATGACGCTCGCCGCCTCGCCCTCCCTGCTCATCGCCGACGAGCCCACGACCGCGCTTGACGTCACCGTCCAGCGCACCGTCCTGGACCTGCTCGACGAGGTCACCCGCGAGCGAGGCGTGAGCCTCCTGTTCATCAGCCACGACCTGCCCGTCGTCGCACGCATGGCCGACCGCGTCATCGTCGTGGACGCCGGCCGTATCACCGACGACGTGCCCGTCGAGGTCATCCGCACCGCGCCGGACACGCTCTCCGACTCGGCACGCTCCATCGCGTCCGCCGCGCGCGCACTCGACTCCGTATTCGAGCGCATCGGCGCCGTCCGCCCCGACTCCCAGCCCGGCCACGCGCCCCACGAGGCGGGGGAGCGCGAGGGGGAGCCTGCCTCGTCGACCGACAACGAAGGGAACGCCCATGAGTGAGCCAATCCTGAGCGCCCGAGGCGTGTCCTTCCGCTACCCGGGCAGCGACGCTGGCCTGGACGACGTCAGCGTCGAGGTGCGTGCGGGCGAGTCCGTTGCGCTCGTTGGCGAGTCGGGCAGCGGCAAGACGACGCTTGCCCGCGTGCTTCTCGGGCTTCTCGCGCCGAGCGCGGGTGAGGTGCTGCTGGACGGCGAGGTCGTCCGCGCCTCCTCGAAGTCATCGATGCGGACGCTGCGCCGCAGCGTCCAGACGGTCTTCCAGGACCCGTTCTCTTCCCTGGATCCGCGCATGACAATCGGCGCGTCCATCGCCGAACCACTGCACGCCCTGGGGGTTTCGCGCGGTGAGGCGGCTCGTGCCCGCGTGCGCGAGGTCCTCACCGACGTGGGCATCGACCCGGCGCGCGCGGGGGAGTACCCCGGATCGTTCTCGGGTGGCCAGCGCCAGCGCATCGCGATTGCCCGCGCGCTCGCCCCCGCCCCGCGCGTCCTCATCGCCGACGAGCCGGTCTCCGCGCTCGACATGTCCACGCGCGCCTCCGTCATGGACCTGCTGGGGTCGATCACGCGCGAGCGCGGCATGGCCCTCGTGCTCGTGTCTCACGACCTGGCGACCGTCGCTTCCACGTGCGACCGGATCGCCGTCATGCAGCAGGGCTGCATCGTCGAGGCCGGGGACACTCGGCAGATCATGTCCGCCCCGCGCGAGTCCTACACGCGCGCACTGATTGAGGCCGTGCCGCGTTTGTAGCGTCAAACGCTGGGTTTTACAGTGGAGAAGGAACACACAGCTCACGTGAGCGCGGAAAAACGAGGAGACTGTGATCGTGTCTGCAGATCTGCGGTACAACGAAGAAACTGAGGCGGCCATGCGCGAGGCTCGCGACATTGCTGCTGGGCGTCTCTCTGCGGCGCGCTATGGCTCTGCGGCGGAAGCGTTTGGGGAGAACGATGACAACCGACATGACTGAACTGAGCCGCCGTGGGCGGGCCGCCTACTGGGTGGTTGCCGCCCTCGCCTGGGCGGGCGTTGCCGCCACCCTCATCATTACGGCTTTCGACGGATATGCGCCGCCCACCTACCATGAAGAGGGGCTCTTCGCGGGCGCCGCCCACGGCTGGGCGGGCGCGCCCGAGCGCCTTATCAACTGCCTGTCCTACTTCACTGAGCTGTCCAACATCATGGTCGCGATCATCTCGACCCTCCTCGCGCGCCGAGGCCGCGTCGGAACATGGGGGAGGGCCACGCACCTGTGCGCCCTCATGATGATCACGGTGACCGCCATCGTTTATGCGACCCTGATTGGCCCCTACGAAACGCTGTCCGGCTTCGCGCTCGTCACCAACCCGCTGCAGCACATCGTCGTCCCGGCTGCCTTTGTGGGCGCGGCCGCGCTCGCGGGGCCGCGCGGTGGCATCACGTGGGCGACGCTGGGGCGCGCTCTGCTGATCCCGGTGGCGTGGGTGGCATACACGCTCGTGCGAGGCTCCTTCACGCACCAGTACCCCTACTGCTTCGTGAACGTGTGGCGCATCGGCTACGCGCAGGTCGCCATCAACATTGTGGCGATCCTGATCGGCGCCCTGGTCTTCATGGCGCTCTTCGCGGGCGCGGACTGGGTGATCCGCAAGGCGTCGCGGCGCTGACGGTCTGTGCATTTCCCGGACACGGTCTCGTCAGAGGCCGCTAGAGTGAGGCCATGAGCTGTGAACCCGGGCTTGTTCCTGAACTTGCCGTCACTGATTACGAGGCATCGCGCCGTTTTTGGTGTGACCTCGTCGGTTTTTCCCTCCGCTACGAGCGGCCCGAAGAAGGATTCGGCTACCTCGTCCTGGGTAACGCGCACCTGATGCTCGACCAGATCGACCGCGGGAGGACGTGGGCAACCGGTCCTCTTGAGCTGCCGCTTGGCCGCGGGATCAACCTTGAGGTTCAGATCGAAGACCTGGACAGTGCATGGCACCGCATCACCGAGGCAGGGTGGCCGATCTTCGTCGAACCCGAAGAGAAGTGGTATCGGGCGGGAGATATTGAAATCGGCGTCCGCCAGTTCCTAGTCCAGGATCCCGACGGCTACCTGCTGCGCCTCCAGCAAGAAATCGGCGAGAGACCCGCTCTGCGAGGATAACTCGGATGGCTGGGACCACGGCCACCCGTGTTGCTTCCTCCCGACTCATCCGAATCGCTACAACGACGACGCTGTGGTGCCCCTCGAATTTGGACGAACCTAGCGCGCCCCGACCGTGACCGTGGCCAGGGCAACCCGCCCAGCCTCGTCCGAGGCGGGCACGTCCACGAGGGCGACGATGCGCCAGTCCATGTCCTCCTCCGAGTCGAACAGGGTCTGCGTGGCCAGCCAGAACGTGCCGGCCGCAGCCTGATCGACCGCGTCCGCGATCGCCTCGATGCGCGCGGCCTGGGCGCGCTCGAAATCAGAGGAAACCACAGCGGGGGCCAGCTCCAGCACGTCCTCGCGAGTCGGGGCCTCGTTCAAGGAGCACAGCGACAGGGCGCGCGCACGCTGGTCGATGCCGATCCACTCGTGCTCCGCCCAGTAGCGCTCGAGCACCGCGTCCCACTCGTCCTCGCCCCACGGTGCGACCACCGGGGTGCGCGAGGCCTCGTCCAGGCGCGCCAAGGCTTCGACGTTGTCGCGGCTCATCGCTTCCACGCGCTCGAACAGGGCACCACGGATCGCCGTGCGGAACGCGTGACGGTTCGCGCTGAACGGAACGGTCCCGTCCTCCCGCGCGCCAAACGCCAGCTCCGCACCCTCCGTGCCGTCACCCTCGGACGCGGGGGAGAAGGCCTGACCCGTGGACATGGCCTCCCACTCGTCCAGCAGCGAGGAGTCGACCGCGCGGATCAACGCCGACAACCAGGCAATAATCGACCGCAGCTCGTCCGTCATCAGCTCGTCGGGCACGATCTGGCGCAGCGCGCGGTACGCGTCCGTCAAGTAACGCAACACGATGCCCTCGGAGCGGCCCACGTCGTAGCGACCCACGATCCCCGTGAACGTCAGCGCGTTCTCGATCATCTCGCGCACAACCGACTTCGGTGAAATCTCCTGATCCTCGATCCACGGGTTCGCGTGCAGGTACACCGCGAACGCATCCCCCAGCAGATCGGCCAGCGGGCGCGGCCACGTGACCTCTTCCAGCGCGGCCATGCGCTCGTCGTACTCCATGCCCTGCGCCTTCATCGCGGCCACAGCCTCGGCGCGCGCCGCCTTCTCCTGCGCGAACAGGAGCGGGCGTGGATCCTCCAGGACCGACTCGATGACCGAGACGACGTCCAGGGCGAAGGTCGGGGAGTCCGGGTCCAGCAACTCGAGGGCCGCCAGCGCGAAGGGGGAGAGCGGCTGGTTGAGCGCGAAGTCATCCGGCAGGTCGGTGGCCGCTCGTAGGCGAGGCTCACCCGACGCCGAGGCCTCGGCAGAAGACACGTGCTCAACGACGCCCGCCTGCTTCATCGACGTGTAGATCTCACCCAGGCGGCGCAGGTGCGGGTTGCGATCCGTGGGCGGATCGTCGCTGTTGCGCGCCAGCCACACGAGGTGCTCGCCCGGGTCGCGCCCGGCCGCGGGTGCCCCGGCCAGCACGTTGAGGACCATCGCGTGCGTCATCTCAAAACGGCTCGTGAGCTGCTCGGGGGCGGCGTCCACCAGGCGCTCGAACGTCGAGCGCGTCCAAGAGATCTCGCCCGCGCCCGGGCCCTTGCGCTTCTTCGCGGACTTCTTCGCGGCCCGCTTGGCCTCGCGTGCGTCGCGTGCGGCCTCCTGAGCGGCGCTCAGGCGTGCGCGCTCACGGGCGGCGTCGACCTCGTGCTCGGGTGCCAGGACGCGCACGAAACCAACCGTGTCGAAGCCGGCTCGGCCCGCGCGGCCCGCGATCTGGTGGAACTCGCGCGCGCTCACGTGGCGCATGCGCCGCCCGTCGTACTTGACGAGTGACGTCATGAGCACCGTGCGGATCGGCACGTTGATGCCCACGCCCAGGGTGTCCGTGCCGCACACGATTGGCAGCAGGCCCGCCTGCGTGAGGCGCTCGACGAGGCGGCGGTAGCGAGGCAGCATGCCCGCGTGGTGCACGCCGATGCCCTGCGCGAGCAGCGACTTGAGGGTCTGCCCGAAGCCCTTCGTAAACGACACGCCCGCCAGCTGCGCGGCGATCGCCTTCTTCTGCTCGGGCGAAATCAGCGAGGAACGGTCGAAAGATTGCGCGGTGGCCACCGCGTCGCGCTGGGAGAAATGCACGATGTAGACGGGCCAACGGCCCTCGCCCAGCAGCCGCTCCACCGTGTCGGGCAGACGATCCACGACGTACTCGAACTCGAGGGGCACCGGGCGTTCCGCGTCGTCGATAAGGGACACGTCGCGCCCGGTGCGTTCCTTCCACGCGCGCTCGAAACGCGTCGTGTCGCCCAGCGTCGCGCTCATCGCCACCACCTGCGGGGTCCGCAGCTCCAGGAGCGGCACCTGCCACGCCCAGCCGCGCTGACGATCCCCGTAGAAGTGGAACTCGTCCATGACGATCATGTCCGCGTCCAGCGTGGGGCCCTCGCGCAGCGACTGATTCGCCAGGATCTCGGCCGTGCAGCAGATGATGGGCGCGTCGGCATTCAGCGAGACATCGCCGGTCACCATGCCGACGTTGTCCGCGCCGAACAGGGACACCAGGTCAAAAAACTTCTCCGACACCAGGGCCTTAAGCGGCGCCGTGTAGTACGAGCGGCCCCCGTGCGCCATCGACGTGAAGTGCGCGGCGAGCGCGATCATTGACTTACCCGAACCCGTGGGGGTTGCCGCGATGACGTGGTTGCCCGCCAGGATCTCGACCAGGGCCTCCTCCTGGTGGGGGTAGAGCGGACGCCCGGTGCCCTCGGCCCAGGACACGAAGGCCTCGTACAGGGCGTCGTCGTCGCCCAGCCGCCCCTCGTCCTCCAGGTCGTCCAGGATCTCGTTCAAAGTCGCGCTCATACCCCCATTGTCCCAGACCCCGCCCTCGTCTGCGTCCCCGCACCGCCGGGCCCTTCCCACAGCTCATCGACGAGGCCGGGGCCGGTCAGGCGCACGAGTGCGGCCGTGCGCGTGGCGAGACGTCGCCTGCCGGGCGCGAAGCCCTGTGGCAAGATGAACGGGTCCCATACAACGCGCGGGTTCGACCTGCGAAGTGCGCGAGGCCCCGCGACGTAACCACGGCCTCGTCGATAGACACCCCGGGAGGTTCCTGTGGAACAATTCGCCCTGCTTGAAAAGGCCATCGCCGACTGGATCACGTTGAACGTGACGATTTACGTCCTGATCGGGGTAGGCCTGTTCCTGACGGCCCGTTCCCTTTTCGTGCAGGTGCGCCTTTTCCCGGAGATGATCCGCACTGTCCTGGGGTCGCGCAAAGGTGCCGACGGCGGCATCTCGTCCTTCCAAGCTTTCGCGATTTCGTTGGCCGCGCGCGTGGGTATCGGCAACGTGTTCGGCGTGGCCGCCGCCCTCCTCATGGGTGGTCCCGGCGCGATCTTCTGGATGTGGGTCGTTGCCTTGGTCGGTATGGGCACCGCATTCTTCGAGGCGACGCTCGCCCAGATCTTCAAGGTCAAGCACTCCGACGGCTCCTTCCGTGGCGGCCCCGCCTACTACATGAAGCGCGGCATGAAAAACCGCGTGCTGGCCAATATCTTCGCCGTCATCACCGTCGTGACCTGCGGTATCGTCATCACCTCCGTGCAGTCCAACGCCATCGCGGGCACGCTGACCAGCGCCTTCGGCGAGGCCGCTAAGCAGCCCCTCCAGGGGGCCGGTGGCTTCTCGGCCGCGCAGCTGACGATCGCTGGCCTGATTTTCGTCTTCTCCGCGATGGTCATCTTCGGCGGTATCCGCACTGTCGCGCGCGTCACTGAGTGGATGGCCCCGATCATGGCGACGATCTACGTCATCATGGTCGCGATCATCTGCCTGATGAACCTCTCGCAGTTCGGCAGCGTGCTCGGCCAGATTTTCACCTCCGCCTTCTCCGCCCAGGCGACGGTCGGTGGCCTGGGCGGCGGCATCGTCGCCGCGATGATCAACGGCACCAAGCGCGGCCTCTTCTCCAACGAGGCCGGCCAGGGTACCGCTCCCAACGCCGCCGCGACCGCGACCGTGTCGCACCCGGTGCGCCAGGGCCTCATCCAGTCCCTGGGCGTCTTCATCGACACCATCGTCGTGTGCACCGCGACCGCCTTCGTCATCCTGCTCGCGGGCCCCGAGGTGTGGGGCGGCGACGGCGTGGATCCCTCGAACCTGACGACCCTGGCTGTCGCCAACGAGCTGGGTGCCTGGACGATCGTGCCCATGGCGATCCTGATCTTTGTCCTGGCCTACTCCTCGGTTATCGCGGCCTACGTCTACTCCGACACGAACATGTCCTTCGTGTTTGGCGACGCGCCCTGGGCGACCTGGACCGTGCGCGTCGTGTGTGTCGTGTCGGCCACTGTCGGCGCGCTGCTGAGCCTGGACGTCGTGTGGAATGCCGTCGACATCGCGATGGCGGTCATGACGATCACCAACTTGGTCGCCCTCATCTTCCTGTCGCGTTGGGTCGTTGGCGCGCTCAAGGACTACCAGGCGCAGCGCAAGGCTGGCATCGAGGATCCCGTCTTCGTCGGCCACAACAACCCGCTCCTGCCGCGCGATGTCCCGGGCAACGTCTGGAAACGCCCCAAGAACAAGAAGCACTGACAGAAAGAAAATCGGGTCCGCGGGGCACACTTTGTGCCTCACGCACCCGACGCCTCTCCGAGTCCGGCACGCCCCTCGCGTGCCGGACTCGCGTCGTTCCCGCCTCCGTTCCCCGGCCTCGTCTACCTCCTATCCTCGCCGAGGCCTCGAAACCGTCGGCGCTTCACCCGACGCTGGGCTGCTCGCGGGTTAGGCTACTGCCATGAGAATCGCACGTTTTTCCGATGGAACGAACCCGGTCTATGGTGCCCTCGAGGAGGGATCGAAGCGGATTGTCGGCCTCAAGGGCGACCCGCTGTTCTCGCCGGTGGAGCCTTCCGGCCAGATCTACGAGCTGGACGAGGTCCGGCTGCTCTCCCCGGTGATCCCGCGCTCGAAGGTCGTGGGCATCGGAAACAACTACTCGGATACGCCGATTCCGGCCGACGAGCGCCCCGAGCCGCCGATGTTCCTGAAGGCCAACACCTCGGTGATCGGACCCGACGACCCGATTGCGATCCCCGCGTGGTCGGATGACGTGGCTTTCGAGGGCGAACTCGCTATCGTCATCAAGTCCCTGGCCAAGGACGTGAGTGCCTCGGACGCGCCTCAGGTGGTTCTCGGCTACACGGTCGCCAACGACGTTACCGCTCGCGATGCGATGACGGGCGGGCCCTGGGCGCGCGGCAAGTCCTTCGACACCTCCTGCCCGCTGGGTCCGTGGATCACGGTCGACCCCACTCTTGACGTCACGAATCTGGCGATCCGCTCCTACCTAAATGGGGAGAAGGCGCAGGACAGCTCGACCGCACACATGATCTGGAACCCCTTCGAGCTGGTTTCCTACGTGTCCCACCAGATGACGCTGCTGCCCGGCGACGTCATCGTGACGGGTGCCCCTGCGGGCTGCGGGCGCGTGGATGCGGGTGACCGCGTGGAGATCGAGATTGAGGGGATTGGGAGCCTCATGAATCCCGTCGTCCGAGCATGAACGTGTGACCTGTGTGATAGGATTACGTCGTTCTGACAATATCTCCGTCACATAGGAGCACACCGTGAGCGAACCGCAGTCATCGGGCGCGCTGGCCGTCGAAATGGCCGGCCTGGACGTCATTCCAGAATCCGATCGCAAGGGAAAACCCTCCGACCTGTTCATGCCGTGGTTCGCGGCGAATATCTCGGTCCTGGGTATCTCGTGGGGATCGTGGGTCCTCGGCTTCGGGCTCTCCCTCGCCCAGGCCATCGTCGTGTCCCTCGTGGGCGTGACCCTGTCCTTCCTGGTCTGCGGCTTCATCGCGATTGCGGGCAAGCGCGGCTCCGCGCCGACTCTCGTGCTGTCGCGCGCGGCCTTCGGCTTCAACGGTAACCGCGTGTCTGCGGCGATCTCGTGGATCCTGACGGTGGGCTGGGAGACCTTCCTGGCGATCATGGCGGTCCAGGCCACGGCCACGGTCATGGGGGCGCTGGGCTTTACGAATCACGTCGTCGCTCAGATCCTTGCCCTGATCCTCGTCGTCGTTCTGGCGGCCGGCTCGGGCATCCTCGGTTTCGAGGCGATCATGAAGGTCCAGACGTGGATCACGTGGGCCACTGCGGCCCTGACGATCATCTACCTGGTTCTGGTTGCTCCAACAATCAACTTCGCGATCCTCGCCTCGCGCCCCGCGGCACCCCTGACCGCGGTGCTCGGAGCGGGCTGTATGCTCCTCGTGGGTTTTGGCTTCGGCTGGATTAACGCGGCCGCCGATTACTCGCGCTACCTGCCGCGCGAGGCCTCGACGAAGGGCGTGGTCGGGTGGACGACGGTGGGTGCGGCGCTGCCCACGGTTATCCTGGTCTTCTTCGGTATCCTCTTGGTCGGCTCGGCCGACGAATCCCTGTCCGAGGCCATCGGCGGTGACCCGATCGGCGCGCTTACCACGCTGCTGCCCACCTGGTTCCTCATTCCTTTCGCCCTGGTCGCGATCCTGGGCCTGATTGGCGGCATCGTCATGGACATCTACTCCTCGGGCCTGTCGCTGCTGGCCACGGGTGTGCCTGTCTCGCGCCCGGTGGCCACCGCGATTGACGGCACGATCATGACGGTCGGGACAATCGTCGTCGTGTTCTTCGCGGATTCCTTCCTGACGCCCTTCACGGCGTTCCTGACGACTCTGGGTGTCGTTATCGCCGCGTGGGGCGGCGTGATGCTGGCGGACATCGCGTTGCGCCACAAGGACTACGACGAGCCTTCGCTCTTCACTCCCTCTGGCCGCTACGGCTCGGTGAACTGGGGCGCGGTCGCCTCGCTGGTCGTTGGTTCGCTGGTGGGCTGGGGCCTCGTCGTCAATGCGAGCGCCTCCTGGCTGTCCTGGCAGGGCTATCTCCTCGGCCCGCTGGGCGGTCGCGAGGGCGATTGGGCGGGTGCCAACATCGGCATTCTCCTGGCGATGGTCGTGGGCTTCGTCGGCTACTGGGTGACCAGCGCGGGCCGCGTGCGCGCGCAGGAGAAGTTGGCCTCGCGCACGTACGCGCAGGGCGCGGAAGAAGGCGAGCAATGAGCGTCGACCCGCGTTTCACACAGGCTCTCTTGGATGACGAGGCCGTGGCCGGCGGTCACGTCCTCACTGACCTCGCGGGACGTCCCGATGCCCTCGTTGTGCTCGGCTCGGGTCTGGCTGACGCTCTCGACGAGGCCTGGGGAGCCCCCGCGGCCACCATACCCCTGGGCGAGATCCCCGGCGTCGTCGCCCCGGTTGCGGACGGGCATGGCGGCGAGCTGCGCGCGTACGAGACGAGCGGGGGAGTAGTCCTCGTGGCCACGGGGCGCACGCACCTCTACGAGGGGCTGGGCGTCCGCCCCGTCACCGCCCTGGTTCGCGCGGCTGCGGCTGCCGGGATCAGCCGCGCGGTGCTCACGAATGCGAACGGCTGTCTGAGGCCTTGGAATCTGGGTGACGTCATGGCGATCACTGACCACGGGAACCTCAGCGGCACCTCGCCCTTCGACGGCCCGCTGTTCCTGGACGTGTCGACCGTGTGGGACGCTCAGATGACGGATGCGCTGCGCGGTGTGTGCCAGCGCGAGGGTGTCTACGCGATCCTGCGCGGCCCCGAGTACCAGACGATGGCTGAAACCCGGATCCTCGCGGGCCTCGGCGTGGACTGCGTGGGCATGTCGACCGTCATGGAGGCCCTCACCCTGCACGCCCTGGGCGTGCGCGTCGCCGGCATGTCGGTCGTTTCCGACCTGTCGTTCGCCGACGTGCCTACGGACCCGGCCGCCGTCGTCGAGGCGGCCTCCGCGGCCCGCCAGACCGTGGTCGCCGGCATCGAGGCGGCCCTGAGAGCCTGAGTGCACGCACAGAGACAAACGAGGCCGTGGCCGGGGGTGGATGTCCACCGTTCCCGGCCACGGCCTCGTGTTATACGAAAAACCAATCAGAGCAAGGCGAGGACACGCTCCACGATCCGCGACGCGACGTCGGGGGCACACGCCAGGTTGATGCGCGCCCACGAGGCGTAGTCGGTGCCCAGGGTGCGTCCCTCGTTGGCGCCGATGTGGGCGCGTTCGCGCAGCGTCGCGGCGGGGGAGAGGGGGCCAAGGTCGATGCCGTCAAAGCCCCACCAGGTCAGGTAGGTGCCCTCAGGGCGCACGAAGTCGATTGGGGTGTCCGCGAGAGAACGCTCCACCAGGTCCACGTTCGAGCGGATCAGGTCCTTGACCTCGTGCTGCCAGGCGTCGCCGTGCTCGTAGGCAGCGATGGCGCCGAGCGTGCCGATAACGTTGGCGTCGTGGCGCACGTCGGCGGCGAACACGTCCCAGCGTTCGCGCAGCGCCTCGTCGGGCAGGATGACCTGCGCGGAGGGCAGGCCCGCGATGTTCCAGCCCTTCGACGCGGCGGTCGCCGTCACCGTGTGGGAGGCAAACGAAGGGCCGAGGCTCGCGTAGGAGACGAAGGGAATCTGCTCGTCCAACACGAGGGGGGAGTGGATCTCGTCGGAGAACACGAGCGCGTCATAGTCGGAGACCACGTCGTGCAGGGCGCGCAGCTCATCCTCGCGCAGGACGCGGCCAACCGGGTTCCACGGGTTACACAGGATGACGAGGCCAGCCCCGGCCTCGAGACCCGCGCGGATCCCCTCCAGGTCGAGCGCCCAGCCGTGCCCGCCGGCGCGCGTGCCGCGCAGCGAGGGGACCTCGATGACGGGGTGGTCGAACTTGCCCGGAATCGTCAGGAAGGGCATGTAAGCGGGCGTCGGTACGATGATCGGTGCTCCCGGGCGCACCAGGTGATCGATCGTCGCCTCAAGCGCGGGCAGGACCGAGGTAATGAGGCGCACCTGCGAGGCGTCCACGTCCCAGCCGAAGCGACGCTTCTGGAACTCCGCAGTCGCGCCCGCGATGCGCGGCTCCAGCCAGGTCGGCTGGTAGCCCAGCAGACCGTCGTCAATCGCGCCCTTCATTGCATCGGCGACCTCCGGGGCTGTCCCGAAGTCCATCTCCGCGATCCACGCGCCAATCGTCGGCTCACCGCTCGCGGTCGTGATGCCCGTCCATTTCAGCGAGCCGGTGCGGTAGAGGTGGGAGTCGGAAAAGAGTTGAACGGACACGGTGTTCTCCTGGATGAGTCGGTGGATACGGCGCGCGCCGATCCCGGTAAAGCAACCATGGTATACGCGGTCCCACCTCGCGTCGCAGCGCACCCGCCCATCAAGCAAATGCAACAGCGCCTCTGGAGTAGGATGGGGGAATCATGAGTGAAACAACTGCCACCGGCGCCGACGTTCGCGTCCGCTTCTGCCCCTCGCCCACTGGAACCCCTCACGTCGGCATGGTCCGCACGTGCCTGTTTAACTGGGCCTACGCCCGCCACACGGGAGGAACCTTCGTCTTCCGTATCGAAGACACGGATGCCGCCCGCGACTCCCAGGAGTCCTTCGATCAGATCATCGAGTCCCTGCAGTGGTTGGGCCTCGACTGGGACGAGGGTGTCGGTAAGGGCGGACCGCACGGCCCCTACCGCCAGAGCGAGCGCATGGACATCTACCGTGACGTGGCCGCGCGCCTGCTTGAGGCCGGCTACGCCTACGAGTCCTACTCGACCCCCGAGGAGATCGAGGAACGTCACCGCGCCAAGGGTGAGGACCCGAAGCTCGGTTACGACGGCTTTGATCGCGACCTGACGGAGGAGCAGGTCGCGGCATACCGCGCCGAGGGCCGCAAGCCGGTTCTGCGCCTGCGCATGCCCGACGAGGACATCACGTTCACGGACCTGATCCGAGGCGAGATCACCTTCAAGGCTGGCTCGGTGCCGGACTACGTCATCGTGCGCGCCAATGGCCACCCGCTCTACACGCTGGTGAACCCGATTGACGACGCGCTCATGGAGATCACTCACGTGCTGCGCGGCGAGGACCTGCTGTCTTCGACGCCTCGCCAGATCGTCCTGTACCGCGCGCTCGAGGCCATTGGCGTCGCGAAGTTCATGCCGCGCTTCGGTCACCTGCCCTACGTCATGGGCGAGGGCAACAAGAAGCTCTCCAAGCGTGACCCCGAGTCGAACCTGCTGCTCCACAAGGCCGCGGGCATGATCCCCGAGGGCCTCAACAACTACCTGGCCCTCCTGGGCTGGTCGATCGCGCCAGACCGCGACATTTTCTCCATGGAGGAGATGGCTCAGGCCTTTGACATCTCGGACGTGAATCCGAACCCGGCGCGTTTCGACCAGAAGAAGGCCATCGCCATCAACGCCGAGCACATCCGCCTGCTGGACGGCGAGGATTTCCGGGCTCGCCTGGTGCCCTTCCTGCATCGCGACGAGCTGGTGTCGGCTGACTCGTTCGAGGCGCTCAACGAGCGTGAGCGCGAAATCCTCACCGAGGCCGCCCCGCTCGTTCAGACACGCATCCAGGTCCTCGGTGAGGCCTCCGGTATGCTCGGCTTCCTTTTTGTCGCCGACGACGCGCTGGAGATGGATGAGAAGGCCATCTCCAAGCTCAAGGACAACGCGGCGGACGTTCTGGACGCCGCCATCGAAACCGTCGAGGGCCTGACCGAGTTCACGACCGCTTCCCTTGAGGAGTCGCTGCGTGCTCGCATCGTCGACGAGATGGGCGTCAAGCCTCGCCTGGCCTTCGGGCCGCTGCGCGTCGCCGTGACCGGCCGCCAGGTCTCCCCGCCGCTGTTCGAGTCCATGGAGATCCTGGGCCGCGACTCTTCGCTGGCCCGCCTGCGCGCCCTGCGCGCCTCCCTGGCCTGATCGCTGCGCCCGGCCCCGGCCTCGTCGCCTGTTCATGGGACGAGGCCGGGGCATCGTCATGTGCGCACGCGTCGTTCGACGTCGTATGGGCTCGTTGTGGCAGCGGGCCTCTCGGAGGTTGGCCCCTCTTCCGCACGTGAACCCGCTAATCGGAGTGTGGGCGTGGTCGCCCACGTACGGAACAGGGGGTTTACGTGCGGAACAGGGGGTTTACGTGCGGAAGAGGGGGTTTACGTGCGGAAGAGGGGGTTTACGTGCGGAACGGGGGGTTTACGTGCGGAACGGGGTAGCCCAACCCTGCGGTACGGCCCGCCCTACCACCCGATTGATGAGAGTGACCGTTGCCACTGGCTTTCGATTTGGCATGCGAGCGAGGCTCCGCTAAAGTTATCTCCTGTCGCCAGCGACGTGAGAATGAAGCGGGTGATACCCAATGGGGTATGGTGTAATTGGCAACACAGCTGATTCTGGTTCAGCCATTCTAGGTTCGAGTCCTGGTACCCCAGCGATCTGAAACGTCAGTTTCAGTCGAGGCCCCCATCGTCTAGCGGCCTAGGACGACGCCCTCTCACGGCGTTAACACCGGTTCAAATCCGGTTGGGGGTACGGATTCATAATTGAATCGAGGCCCCCATCGTCTAGCGGCCTAGGACGACGCCCTCTCACGGCGTTAACACCGGTTCAAATCCGGTTGGGGGTACCACGAACCTCGTCACCGTTGCGGTGGCGAGGTTTTTGTTTACCGCGATGCCGCGGTTTTTCTTGTGCTTTGCAGAAAACTTTGCTCACCGTTACACAGTGTCTAACCTTGTAACCAGCCCCCGTAGGGGGGATCGTTTTGGACGAGGGAGTCTTTCGTGACAGACCGACACAACAGGACGCTGCTGCGTCGAGCCCTGGGCGTAGGCGCTGCGCTTGCGCTGATGGGGGGCGCGCTCCCGGCAGCCTGGGCTGAGCCAGGGGAGGAGGCAACAAATCAGGACGCGGGTGCGGAGACCGTCGACACGGAGGGTGCGACCGGTGGCGACGACCTCCTGGTGACAATCCCTGGTAACCATAATAAGGCGATGGGGTGCGACGCCGACTGGGCTCCCGACTGCGCTAAGGCCGCTTTGACGCGCGACGCGACGGGCGTCTACACCGCGACATTCACTCTGCCCGCGGGTGACTACGAGTACAAGGTCGCCGAGGGCGGCTCGTGGGATGCCTCCTACGGCCAAGGGGGAGCAGCCGGGGGAGCGAACATCGCCTACTCTCTGAAGGAAGAGACTGCGGTCACCTTCTACTACAACCACGCGACTCACCGCGTGTGGAATAACGTCTCCGACCAGATGGTGACGCTTCCGGGTTCCTTCCAAAAGGACCTAGGTTGCGCCGACAACTGGAAGCCTGAATGCCTGGCCCCGCTCATGGAGCCTGTGGGCGGGGGTACCTACACCTACGAGACGAGGGCACTGCCTGAGGGCACGTACGAGCTGAAGGTTGCTGTCGGCGGCTCGTGGGATGAGAACTACGGGCAAGATGGTGCCGCCGGTGGTGCTAACTACCAGTTTGCGACGAAGGCGAACAAGCTCGTGACATTCACCTACGATTCCGCGACCCACAAGCTGGACATCGCCTCCGCTGACGTTCCCGTTGTCGGCGTCGGCGAGCAGCGCGCTTACTGGGTCAATGCCACAACCCTGGCGTGGCCGACCTCGCTGCTGCCCCAGGGAGTCACGCGTGCCCAGGTTCTTGACGGCTCCGCGAAGCTGAGTTACGAGCTGGTCACCGCGCCCGAGGGTGGTGCTGCCCTGACGGACGGTGCTATCACCGGAGCGACCCTCACGCCGCTGACCGTCGCCGGCGACCTGCCCGCGGACGTCACGATGGCTCACCCGAACCTCAACGGCTGTATCGCCCTGAAGGCCCCCTTCGACGAGGCCGGGGCGGGCGAGGCGCTCACCGGACAGGTGATGCTCGCGCAGAAGTCCGGTGAGACTGTGAATGCCTTCACGGGTGTGCAGATCGCCCCTGCGCTCGACTCCATCTACGCGCCCAAGGCCGCCCAGGCCTCGTACGGCGTGGGATGGAACGACGCGGGCAAGCCGACCTTCGCCCTGTGGGCCCCCACCGCCAAGGACGTGACCCTGCTGTCGTGGAACACGCGTACTCCGCGCGGCGCTGACCCCGAGGTGTCGGGCGCGCCCGTGCGGACCGCGGCGACGCGCACCGACGACGGACGCTGGAGCGTCGACAATGCCGACGGTGCCATCACCGAAGGGGCCCAGTACCTGTGGGAGGTGCGCGTCTACGTGCCCTCCACCGGTGCCGTGGAGACTAATCAAGTGACCGACCCCTACTCGGTGGGCCTGACCGCGAATTCGACGCGCTCGGTTGCCGTCAACATGGATAACCCCGCAATTGCCCCCTACGGTTGGAAGAACACTAAGGCCCCCGTCATCGAGGACGACGCACAGCGCTCCATCTACGAGCTGCACGTGCGTGACTTCTCGGCGGCCGACAAGTCTGTCCCCGAGGACATGCGCGGCACCTACATGGCGTTTACGCAGTACCAGTCCAACGGCATGCGCCACCTGACGGAGCTGGCATCTGCGGGCATGAATACGGTGCACCTCCTGCCGACCTTCGATATTGCGACGATTCCTGAGAAGCGCTCCGAGCAGCTGGTCCCCGCGATCCCGAAGGACGCTGGCCCTGCGGATGAGGCGCAACAGGCGGCCGTGTCCGCGGTGGCTGATCAGGACGCCTACAACTGGGGGTACGACCCGCTGCACTGGATGGCCCCCGAGGGATCGTACGCGACCGTGTGGCACCAGAACGGCGGCGCGCGTATCCGCGAGTTCCGTTCCATGGTCGGCGGTCTGCACTACATCGGTATGCAGGTCGTCCTCGACCAGGTCTACAATCACACGCCGGCCGCAGGCCAAGATGCTCACTCGGTGCTCGACCGCGTCGTTCCGGGCTACTACCAGCGTCTGAGCGCCTCCGGTGAAGTCGAGACATCGACGTGTTGTTCGAATGTTGCTACCGAGAATGTCATGAGTGAACGCCTCATGATCGACTCGATGATTCACTGGGCGAAGTACTACCACGTCGACGGCTTCCGCTTCGACCTGATGGGTCACCACCCGGCCGAAGAGATGAAGCGTGCCAAGGAGGCTCTCTCGCAGCTCACCCTCGAGAAGGACGGCGTGGACGGATCGCGACTCTACATCTACGGCGAGGGCTGGAACTTCGGTGAGGTCGCGAACAACGCGCTGTTCACGCAGGCCACGCAGGGCCAGCTGGACGGCACCGGCATCGGCGCGTTCAACGACCGTCTGCGCGATGCGGTCCACGGCGGCGGCCCCTTCGATGACGATCACCGCGTCATGCAGGGCTTCGGTTCGGGCGCGTTCTCGGACTTCAACGGCCTCGACACACGTTCCGACGCGGAGCGTCGCGCGGACTACCTGCATCGCGTGGATCTCGTGAAGCTGGGGCTTGCGGGCAACCTGAAGGACTACACGCTGACGACCTACGACGGCCAGACCGTGAAGGGGTCGCAGCTGGACTACAACGGTCAGGGCGCGGGGTTCGCGTCCCAGCCTGCGGAGAACGTCAACTACGTGGACGCCCACGACAATGAGACGCTTTTCGATCTGGTGACCTACAAGATGCCCGCGGACGCTCCGATGGAGCACCGCGTGCGCATGTCGCTGATCAGTCAGGCCTCCGTGGCATTGGCTCAGTCGCCCTCGTTCTGGGCGTCGGGTACAGAGATGCTGCGCTCGAAGTCCTTGGATCGTGATTCCTTCAACTCCGGTGATCACTTCAACGCGATTGACTGGACGATGAAGGACAATGGCTTCGGCCGCGGCCTGCCCGTCAAGTCGAAGAACGGCGCGGCCTGGGACCATATGCGTCCCCTGCTGGAGAATCCCGATCTGAAGCCGGCCCCGGAGCAGATCGACGCCTCCTCGGAGATCGCGATGGACTTCCTGCGCGTGCGTTCGTCTTCGCGTCTGTTCACGCTGGGCAGTGCTGAGCTCATCAACCAGAAGGTGACCTTCCCGAACTCTGGCCCCGAGGCCGTGGATGGGACGATCATGATGCTCATCAACGACGAGGCCGGGGCTGGGACGGACGTTGATCCGGCCCTTGACGGTGCGCTCGTCGTGTTTAACGCGACGGACAAGCAGCTGACGCAGCGCGTCGACGGCCTGGCTGGTCGTGTTTTTAAGCTGCATGACGCTCAGGCCACGGGCGCTGACTCCGTCGTCAAGGAGGCATCCTTCTCGGCGAAGACGGGTGTCGTCACGGTCCCCGCACGCACGGTCGCTGTCTTCACACAGGCAGCGGGGGAGCGGGTTGAACCTGGTCCCATCGCCGAGGATGGCACGTGGATGCGCGCGGCTGACGGGTGCTGGTGGCTGAGCTACCCGGACGGCACGTTCCCTGCGAATGAGCGCGTTCAGTTGGGCGGTGAGACCTACGCCTTCGACGCAGCCGGTTGGATGAAGACCGGCTGGGACAAGGAAGAGGGCCTGTGGCGCTACTACGCTCCCGAGGGACCGATGGCGACCGGCTGGACCGCGACGGGCGGCTCCTGGTACTACCTGGATCCGGAGACGGGGGTCATGGCCATCGGCTGGCTTGATGACGACGGCACCTGGTACTACCTGAGTGGCTCCGGTGAGATGGCGACCGGCTGGCAGCACCTGGGTGATACCTGGTATTACCTGCACGGCAGTGGCGCGATGGCGACCGGCTGGCTGAAGCTGGGCGGCACCTGGTACTTCTTGACGGGTGATGGCCATATGGCGTCCGGCTGGGTCAAGGACGGCGAATCCTGGTTCTACTGCCAGCCCTCCGGGGCGATGGTAACGGGCCGCGTCGTCGTGGATGGCACCGCCTATACCTTTGACGCCAACGGGCGCCTCGTGCCCTGAGGTGCCAGCGGCGATACGCGGGCGGGCCGGGACGACTCATTCGTCCCGGCCCGCCCGTTTGTGTTGTTCGCGGCTTTTATCGCTCAGAGGTCGGCAGCGTCCTCGACGGTGGCGAGAAACTCGGAGAGCCTGTTGGCGGCGGCCATCACTGATGGGCCGTGCTGGCGGCCCGGCTGGCGGCCCATGCGCTCGATGGGGCCGGAGATTGACAGGGCAGCCAGGACTCGACCCGACGGCCCGCGCACGGGTGCGGAGACAGAGGCGACGCCGGGTTCGCGCTCGCCCACGGACTGCGCCCAGCCGCGTCGGCGTACCTCGGAGAGCATGGTTGCGTTGAAGGAAGCGCCGTACAGGCCTCGGTGCAGGCGGTCGGGTTCTTCCCAGGCGAGCAGTACCTGGGCGGCAGATCCGGCGCTCATGGAGAGCGTGGCGCCCACGGGGATCGAGTCACGTAGGCCCATTTCGCGTTCGGAGGCCGCGACGCACACGCGGTAGTCGCCCTGGCGACGGAAGAGCTGGGAGGATTCCTTGGTGTGATCGCGTAGGGCTTGAAGGACAGGCATGGAAGCCTGGAGGAGGCGGTCTTCGCCAGCCGCGGAGGAGAGTTCCTGAAGGCGGGGACCCAGAATGAAACGGCCCTGCATGTCGCGGGCTACCATGCGGTGATATTCGAGGGCGACAGCCAGACGGTGAGCAGTCGGGCGTGCAAGCCCGGTACTGGTGACAAGTTGTGCGAGGGTTGCGGGTCCCGCTTCGAGAGCGCTGAGAACCAGCGCAGCTTTATCGAGAACGCCAACGCCACTGGATGTTTGCTCGTCCATACAACTATTTAATATCTCATTAATTGAGATGGCAAACTGCCGGATAGTGAAACAGGTCAAAGGAGTGTCCGAGACGTGAGATCGGGGCGGTTGACACGCGGTCAAAGCGCTTCGATTGGGTTCGAAGCATGACTGACACAGTGTCTCCAAAAGGGAGGCTAGAGGAGGAACAATGAGCGGAACGATGGCCGAAAAGGTGTGGCGCGACCACATCGTCTCCAAGGGTGAGAACGGCGCGCCCGACCTGCTGTACATCGACCTCCACCTGGTGCATGAGGTCACGAGTCCCCAGGCCTTCGAGGGCTTGCGCCTGGCCGGACGCAAGGTTCGCCGCCCCGATCTGACGATCGCGACGGAGGATCACAACACGCCGACCGTCAACATTGACCAGCCCATTGCAGACATCACGAGCCGCACGCAGATCGACACGCTGCGCAAGAATGCCGAGGAGTTCGGCGTACGCCTGCACTCCCTGGGCGACGCCGATCAGGGCATCGTTCACGTCGTCGGCCCCCAGCTGGGCCTCACCCAGCCCGGCATGACGATCGTGTGCGGCGACTCCCACACCTCCACGCACGGTGCCTTCGGCGCACTGGCCTTCGGTATCGGCACCAGCCAGGTCGAGCACGTGCTCGCGACCCAGACCCTGCCGATGGCCCCCTTCAAGACCATGGCGATCACGGTCAACGGCTCCCTGCCCGCAGGCTCGACCGCGAAGGACATCATCCTCGCTGTCATCGCTAAGATCGGCACCGGCGGCGGCCAGGGCTACGTCCTGGAATACCGTGGGCAGGCGATCCGCGAGCTCTCCATGGAGGGCCGCATGACGATCTGTAACATGTCGATTGAGGCGGGTGCCCGCGCCGGCATGATCGCCCCCGACCAGACGACCTTCGACTACATCAAGGGCCGCCCCCACGCCCCCGAGGGCGAAGACTGGGACCGCGCCGTTGAGTACTGGTCCTCCCTGGCCTCCGACGAGGACGCCGTTTTTGACGCCGAGGTCGTCCTCGAGGCCGCTGACATCGAGCCCTTCGTCACCTGGGGCACCAACCCCGGCCAGGGCGTTCCACTGTCGGCCGCAGTCCCCAGCCCGGAAGACTTCACCGATGAGACCGCCCGCGCGGCCGCCGAGCGCGCCCTGGAGTACATGGATCTCAAGGCCGGCACCCCGATGCGCGAGATCGCCGTCAACACGGTCTTCATCGGCAGCTGCACGAACGGTCGCATCGAAGACTTGCGCGCCGCCGCCAGTGTCGTCAAGGGACGCCACAAGGCCGATGGTGTGCGCGTCATGGTCGTGCCCGGCTCCGCCCGCGTGCGCCTGCAGGCCGAGGCCGAGGGCCTCGACAAGATCTTCACGGACTTCGGTGCCGAATGGCGCAACGCCGGCTGCTCCATGTGCCTGGGTATGAACCCTGACACCATGAACGCGGGAGACCGCTCGGCCTCTACGTCCAACCGAAACTTCGAAGGCCGCCAGGGCAAGGGCAGCCGCACGCACCTGGTGTCCCCGCTCGTCGCGGCCGCCACCGCCGTGCGAGGCACCCTGTCCTCCCCGGCCGACCTCTGAGGCCCGCCCTCCGCCACCCGATCACGGGGGAGGGCCACGGCCTCGTCCCCCACGGAAGAAAAGACTGACGCACCATGGAAAAGTTCATTACCCACACCGGCGTCGGCGTCCCGCTGCGCCGCTCCAATGTCGACACCGACCAGATCATCCCCGCCGTTTACTTGAAGCGTGTCACCCGCACGGGCTTCGAGGATGCCCTCTTCGCCGCGTGGAGGAACGATCCCGAATTCGTCCTCAACCAGGACGCTTACAAGAACGGCTCCGTCCTCATCGCCGGACCCGATTTCGGCACCGGCTCCTCGCGTGAACACGCCGTGTGGGCGCTCAAGGACTACGGCTTCCGCGTTGTCCTGGCCCCCAAGTTCGCCGATATTTTCCGCGGCAACTCCGGTAAGCAGGGCCTGGTGACCGGCATCATCTCCCAGGAGGACTGCGAGTCCCTGTGGAAGCTCCTCGAGACCGAACCCGGCACCGAGGTCACCGTCTCCCTGGAGGACAAGACCTGGCGCGCCGGTGCGATCTCGGGCACCTTCCAAATCGACGATTACGTGCGCTGGACACTCATGGAAGGGTTGGACGACATCGCCCTCACCCTGCGCCACGAGAAGGAGATCGAGACTTACGAGGCCGCGCGTCCCTCCTTCAAGCCGCGCACGCTGCCGGCGAAATTCTTACCAAAGCAAGAGGTTTTGTCCGCACGCGACTGAACGCACTGCGCACACTGGCCCCTACCTAGCTAGAGTAGGGGCCAGTTACGTCATATTGAGGAGTTCCCCCATGCCATCCATTCTGCAAGTCGAAGGCGGTCATCCCCTCCACGGAGAGATCACCGTTCGCGGTGCCAAGAACTTCGTGCCGAAGGCCATGGTCGCGTCGCTGCTGGCCGACACCCCCTCCGAGCTTTACAACGTCCCGCTCATCCGCGACACCGATGTCGTCTCGAACCTGCTGAGCTTGCATGGCGTCGAAATCGACTTTGATCAGGACCGTGGCACGCTGCGTATGGACACCTCCAACGTCAAGATCGCCTCGCGTTCGGATATCGATACGCTCGCGGGTGCCTCGCGTATCCCGATCCTGTTCTGCGGCCCGCTCCTGCACCAGCTGGGCGAGGCCTTCATCCCCGAGCTGGGCGGATGCGCGATCGGCGGTCGCCCCATCGACTTCCACCTCGATACGCTGCGCAAGTTCGGCGCAATCATTGATAAGCAGCCCGACGGTGTGCACATCAAGCGACCCTCCACGGGCCTGCACGGCGCGATCATCGAGCTGCCCTTCCCGTCCGTCGGCGCGACCGAGCAGACCCTGCTGACCGCCGTGCGCAACGAGGGCATCACGACCCTGAAGGGCGCGGCCATCGAGCCTGAGATCCTTGACCTGATCAACGTCCTGCAGAAGATGGGCGCGATCATCTCCGTGGACACGGATCGTACCATCCGAATCGAGGGCGTGGCCAAGCTGACCGGCTACCGCCACACGGCCCTGCCGGACCGCATCGAGGCCGCCTCGTGGGGTGCGGCTGCCCTTGCCACCCGCGGTGACATCTACGTGCGTGGTGCCCATCAGCCCGACATGACGACGTTCCTCAACACCTTCCGCAAGGTGGGTGGCGCCTTCGATATTGACGCCGATGGCATCCGCTTCTACCACCCGGGTGAGCCGCTGCACTCGATCGCGCTTGAGACGGCCGTGCACCCTGGATTCATGACCGACTGGCAGCAACCCCTGGTGGTGGCGCTCACACAGGCCGAGGGCCTGTCCATCGTTCACGAGACCGTGTACGAGAACCGCTTCGGCTTCACCCAGGCGCTGCGCAAGATGGGCGCGAACATTCAGGTCTACCGCGAGTGCCTGGGCGGCACGCCCTGTCGCTTCGGCCAGAAGAACTACTATCACTCGGCGGTCATCTCGGGTCCGACCCCGCTGCACAGCGCGGATATCGTGGTCCCGGACCTGCGTGGTGGCTTCTCGCACCTGATCGCCGCGCTGACCGCGACGGGCACGTCCACCGTGTCCGGTATCGATGTGATTTCGCGCGGCTACGAGCACTTCACGCGCAAGCTCCACAAGCTGGATGCGCGCGTGCGCTACCTGGACGCCTGAGCACATGGCCGGGCGGGGAGTGCGTCGCAGCATTCTGTTGCTGGTCTCGTCGATGTCGGCGGGCGGGCGCAGCGTGCGCCTGGGGCCTCGCATTGTGCGGATTTTGCGCAGCGGCGGCTGGGAGGTCGCTGTTCGCCTGACGACGCCCGGGGACGACCCGGCGGCTCTCGCCGGCCAGGTAGCCGCCGACGCGATCGTGGCGGCCCTGGGCGGGGACGGCTACCTGAGTGCGGTCGCGCGCGGGTGCCACGAGTCCGGTGCCATCTTCGCGCCCATGCCGGGCGGGCGCGGTAACGATCTGTGCCGTGCGCTCGGTATCGGCACCGACCCCTTGGCGCGTGCCCGGGATCTGGCTCGTCTCGGCTTTGCGTCCGCCTCCTCGGGGAACGAGGCCGTGGCTGGGCGGGTCCGTCATAGCGCGGACTTGCTGGCGAAGCGTGTGCGCCCCCTGGACGGCATGTGGGTGCGCTCGCGCGACGGTGTGCGCCTGGCGCTCGGCGTCGTGTCGGTAGGTTTGGACGCGCGCGCGAACATTTTGGCGAACGAGTCGTCGCTGACGTCGGGGCCGCTGGCCTACGGCTACGGCGCTTTCGCGGCCCTGGCCTCGCACGAACCCACTGAGATCATTGCGACGGTGGACGGCCGCGAACGTGACCTGAGCGGCTGGCTTGCCTCCGTGTCGAACTCGGGGCGCTTTGGTGGGGGTATCACGCTGGTGGAGTCGTCGGACATGAGCGACGGCATCCTCGAGGTGTGTCACGTGGGTCCGATGTCGGTCGCGCGTGCCCTGCCGATCTTGGCCCGTGTCGTGGGTGGTCGGGCGAAGAACCACCCGGCCATCGAGGTTGAGACCGCGCGCATGGTGTCTTTCGTGGCACCCGTCGGCATGATCGCGATGGCGGACGGGGATCGGGTTGCGTCGGTTCCTTTCACCGTGGACGTGGCTCCCGGCGTCGTCTCCGTCCTGGTCTGAGCTTGTCGTCGCGTGCGGCGCGCCCACCGTGCGTGTGAGCTGCGCTCGGTTGCTGCGTAAGACAGAGCATGGGTTTTGCGCTGTGGGGGAGTGGTCCCCCTAGAATGTTCCTATGAGTGCAGTTTCCGGCTTCTACGCCTTCGCGAAGGGCGTGTTGACGCCCATCATGACCCCCTGGGTGAAGTTCACCGTCACCGGCGAGGAGAACCTCCCCACGGAGGGTGGTTTCCTGTTGGTTTCCAACCACCTCTCGAACGTCGATCCCCTGTGTCTGTGCTGGTATTTCATGAAGCGTAACACTGCGGTGCGGTTCCTGGCGAAGAAGTCGATGTTTTCCGTCCCGGTGTTCGGCTGGATTATCAAGGGCATGGGTCTGATTCCCGTCAACCGTGATTCGAATCCCTCGGCTGTCCTGGCGCCCACGCGCGAGGCCTTGGAGGCAGGCGAGGTCGTCGGTATCTACCCTGAGGGAACGCTTACGCGCGACCCGGACCAGTGGCCGATGGAGTTCAAGTCGGGTGCCGCTCGCCTGGCCCTCGACACGGGCGTTACCGTTATCCCCCTGTCCCAGTGGGGGCCGCAGGACATCATGGCCCCCTACAACGCTAAGGGCATGGATATGCGTCCGGGTCGGCGCATCTCCTATCACTTCGGCGCGCCCGTCGACCTGTCTGACCTGATCGGCCCCGCCGGGTCCGAGGACCACGACGCGGTCAACGCGGCGACGGCGCGCATCCTTCAGGCGGTGCGTGAGGGTGTCGGCCAGTTGCGCGGACTGCCCGTGCCCGACAGCGTGTGGGACCCCGCCACGCAGGCTGGCCCCTGGTGGGAGGAAGAGCAGGCTAAGGCCGCCAAGAAGGCCGCCAAGGCCGCGAAGAAGAAGGGCTAGTCCCGGATATCGACGACGTCCAGGTGTCCGCGTTGATCGGCGTTGTCACGTCCATGCCCGGATCGCTCGCCTCGCCGGTTGTGCCCGACTGGAGGGTGGGGGAGGAGACCTGGACGGACGAGGCCGGGGCGGGCCGTGTGCTCGCCTGTACCTGCGGGGACGCGGGCGTGCAGGCGGCGAGCGCGAGGATAGCGGCGGCGTGCCCGGCGGTGAGAACGACACGACGGTGAGACAAAGCCTCTCCATGGGGTGTGACAGTTTTCCCATCCTAGTAGACTGAGCTGGACAGGGAGGTCACGATGAGTATGACAACAGCAGCGGTCCTGGGAACGGGAGCGTGGGGGACGACATTCGCTCAGGTGCTTGCGGATGCGGGCGTGGACGTCACCATGTGGGGGCGCAACACCGACACGATTTCGTTTATCAACGGTCGCGAAAACCCGACGTATCTGCCGGGCATCACGCTGTCTGAGCGTATTACGGCCACGACGGATATCGCAGAGGTGGTGGCAGGTAAGCCGCTGGTCGTCGTCGCCGTCCCCGTCAAGGCCGTGCGCGCGACACTGGAAGCCGCACGCGCGTCCTTCGTGCCCGATGTGGCCCTGCTGTCCCTGGCTAAGGGCCTCGAATTGGGCACCCTCAAGCGCGTCGACGAGATCATTGCCGATGCCTCGGGTGTGCCCCACAGTCGCATCGCCGTGCTCTCCGGCCCGAACCTGTCGCGCGAAATCGCTGAGCGCCAGCCCACCGCGACGGTCGTCGCCTCCACCGATGTCGAGCTGGCCAAGGAGATCGCGCGGACCTGCCACAACTCCTACTTCCGCCCCTACGTCTCGGCCGACGTGGTGGGAACCGAGATGGCGGGTGCGACGAAGAACGTCATCGCCGTCGCCATTGGTGCCGCTGAGGGCATGGGTCTGGGCATCAACACGCGCTCGACCCTCATCACGCGCGGCCTGGCCGAGATGACCCGGCTCGGCACCGCCCTGGGGGCCGACCCCGCGACCTTCGCGGGCCTGTCCGGTATCGGAGACCTCGTCGCGACCTGTTCCTCGCGCCTGTCGCGTAACTTCTCCCTGGGTCACCGGCTCGGCTCGGGCATGGACCTGGACGAGGCTATGGCCCTGTCCCCGGGCGTCGTCGAAGGCGTCGCTTCGGCGGGGCCGATCCTCCAGGTCGCTGCCTCCGTCGGCGTTGACATGCCGATCACCAGCGCTGTCGTCGAAGTTGTCGAGGGACGCGCGACCATCGCAGACATGGGGCGCATGCTCTTGGCACGCCCGCAGAAGATGGATGGGTGGAAGATCGAACTGGTCTAAAAGGTGCACGCGCGGGCGGGGAAAGCCTGACGCGCGGTAGGCTTGGACCTATGACTGCACCAACTCGTCCTCGCGTCCTCATCGTTTTCGGTGGACGCTCCTCCGAACACGAAATCTCTTGCGCCACGGCTGCCGGCATCCTCACGGCCATCGACCGCACCAAGTGGGACGTGATCCCGCTGGGTATCACGCGGGACGGCCAGTGGGTGCGCGTCGCCGACGACCCGTCGGCGTGGGCATTCAAGGACGGCAAGGGACAGACCGTGACAGCGGGTTCTACCCGCGTGGCACTCACGCCGGGCGAGGGCAACCTCGTCGAACTCACCTACGACGGCGACCCCTCGGATAAGGACTCCCGCGTCGTGGGCGTCGAAGACCTCGGCCACGTCGATATCGTCTTCCCGCTCCTGCACGGCCCCTACGGTGAGGACGGCACGATCCAAGGGCTCTTCGAGATGGCCGACGTGCGCTACGTCGGATGCGGCGTGACCTCCTCGGCGATTTCCATGGACAAGCACCTGACCAAGACGGTGCTCGCCGCCGCCGGTATCGACGTGGGCCGCTGGGTTTGCATTACTGCCCGTCAGTGGGAGAGCGACCCCGCCTCGTGCATGGACCGCATCGAGCGCCTCGGCTTCCCCGTCTTCGTCAAGCCCTGCCGCGCCGGCTCCTCCGTCGGCATCTCGCGCGTCACCTGCCGCGAGGATCTGTCCGTCGCCATCAAGGAAGCCGCAAACCATGATCCGCGCATCATCGTCGAGGCCTCCGTGACCGGTCGCGAGGTCGAGTGCGGCGTGCTCGGCTCGCGCCCCGACTGGCAAAGTGGCACCTCGCCGCTGGGTGAGATCGTTGTGCCCGAAGGCGAGTTCTACGACTACGAACACAAGTACGTGGACGACGTCGTTGGTCTGTCCTGCCCGGCCGACGTGCCTCCCGCCTACGCTCAGCGCATTCGCGAGACCGCGTGGCGCGCCTTCGATGCCCTCGAATGCGAGGGCCTGGCTCGCGTCGACTTCTTCCTCAACGAGGACACCGATACCGTCATCATCAACGAAGTGAACACGCTGCCCGGATTCACGCCCATTTCGATGTACCCGCAGATGTGGGCGGCCGCCGGTATGTCCTACCCGGACCTGCTCAGCGAACTGCTCACCGAAGCGTCGCAGCGCCCCCTGGGGCTGCGCTGAGGGAACGGCCGCGGTGACCCGCATCTGCGCGTGTCCCGCGGCCGCGCCCCGACCTCGTCCATTCTCACAATCCCGACCCTAAAGGACCCACATGACGACCAAGCCTAAAGTCACGCTGGTGACGTGTCAGGCACTGCCCAATCTCTTCCCCGGCGAAGAAGGACTGCTTGACGAACTGGCGTCGCGCGGATGCGACCCGCAGATCAAGGTCTGGAATGATCCCGACGTTGACTGGGCCGATGCTGGCATGGTCGTCGTCCGCTCTGTCTCCGACTACGCGCAGGATCGTCCCGCCTTCCTGGAGTGGACGCGCCAGCTGCAACGCGTGCAGAACTCGAAGGACGTGCTCAACTGGAACACGGACAAGCACTACCTGAAGGAACTCGCGGCGATGGGGCTGCCGACGATTCCGACGAACTGGCTTGAACCCTCCCAGAAGCTCACCAAGCACCAGATCCACACGCGCTTCCCGGCCTTCGGCGAGTTCGTCGTCAAGCCTGCCGTGTCTTCCGGCGTGCGTGATATCGGCCGCTACACGACTGTGGACATCTGCCAGCGTCAGGCCGCCATGCGCCAGGTGCAGGGCTTGCTGGGCGAGGGGCGCTCCGTCATGCTCCAGCGCTACGTCGAGGAAATCGACCTGCATGGCGAGATTTCGCTCGTGTTTTTCAATGGCCTGGTCTCCCACGCCGTTGAGAAGCGCTCGGCCCTGCACCCCGCCTCCGTCACCAACCCCGAGATGCACGAGGCCGTGGTGACCGCCGAGGCCGCCGACTCCGTCGCGTGGACATGGGGTGAGCAGATCCGCCGTGTCCTGCACGACTACGTGCGAGCCCGCCTGGGTCACGACGAGCTGTTCCTCTTTAACCGCGTGGACCTGGTTCCTGACGGCAAGGGATCCTTCCTGGTTATGGAGGTCTCCCTCGTGGACGCAGACCTCTACCTCGGCTCGACGCCGGGTGCCCTGGGCAATTTCGCTGACGCGATCTCCTCGCGCGCCCATTGGTGATGCACGCCACCGCCGTGAAGGTGTCTCTCGAGTTTTCAAGCTCGTCTGGGTAGTGCTAAGCTCTACCCGTTGCCTTCAAGGCGACGCGATGGTGGCTGTAGTTCAGTTGGTAGAGCACCTGGTTGTGGTCCAGGACGTCGCGGGTTCGAGTCCCGTCAGCCACCCCAATGCCCCGGCGCTTTGAACTGCGTCCCGGAACTTGGACGCGTTTAATGGTAGCCGTTATGCGGCTTGCTGGAGGGCCTGATCTCGGTATTCTGCCGGGGTCAGGCCCTTGAGCTTTACTTGGCGTCTTTGTGTGTTCCAGTAGGTGATGTAGGCGTTGAGGTCGGCTTTGAAGCTTTCGAAGGTTTGCCAGTCCTGGCCGCGGAAGAACTCGTCCTTGAGGTGCCCGAAGACCTGTTCGGTGGCGCCGTTGTCGATGCAGTTGCCTTTGCGTGACATGCTTTGGATAAAACCGTTGTCGGCGAGCGTTCTGATGTAGGTCTCGTGTTGGTACTGCCATCCCATGTCTGAGTGCAAGATCGGCTCGGCTCCTTGGGGCTTGGCGTCCATGAGTATCTGGAGCATCTCTTGTTGTTGGGCGAGGTTGGGGTGCATGGAGATGGAGTGGGCCACGATCTCTTTGCTGGCGAAGTCGTAGACCGGAGCGAGGTAGGCTTTACCGAAGGAGAGCGTGAACTCGGTGACATC
>NZ_JAPWCL010000026.1:0-32353 GCF_041433955.1 Pauljensenia sp. 20925_1_25
CTGCCCCATGGTCTGTGATTGATCGTCCGCGTGTGACAACGACGCGGACTCCAACGTGTCCTACGCATCAGGCAGCTATCCCGCATGTGGGCCACCTGTTGCGCACGTTAACCCGCTGTTCTGTACGTGGGCAGTGTTGCCCAGGCTCGGAATAGCAGGCCCACGTGCGGATGAGCAGGCCCAGGCTCGGAATAGCAGGCCCACGTGCGGATGAGAAGGACACACCAAGGCGCGCAAAGCGCGAACCCCCAGCAACATGGCATGTCCTGCAACCCGACTCTTTCGCGCCAACGAGGCCGGGGTTCCCGCGTGGTGCCCCGGCCTCGGGCGTATCCTGGGAAAGTAGTCATCTCGAGGAGGCCTCATGAACAGCGACGTTTCGACCCTGGCGGATTGGATTGCGGAGTCACCGTCCACCGTGTTTTTCGGGGGCGCGGGCGTCTCCACCGAGTCGGGTATCCCCGATTTTCGCGGGGCGAACGGCTTCTACTTTCAGGAGCGCGAGATTCCCCTCGAGACGGTCCTGAGCATTGACTTCTTCACCAAGCACCCCGAAGCGTACTGGGAGTGGTTCCGCGAGGTGTACCGCCCGGTAGAACCCAACGGCGCACACAAGGCCCTGGCCGCTCTGGAAGCCGCGGGTCGCCTCGACGCCGTCGTCACGCAGAACATCGACGGCCTGCACCAGCGGGCCGGGTCGCGCGCTGTGTGGGAGCTGCACGGCAACTGGGAACGGCTCGTGTGCACACGCTGTGGGACCGTCGTCGCGTTAGGGGACGCCGTCGAGGTTGACGGGGATCCAGTGCCCGCCTGTCCGTCGTGCGGAGGGCAGATGCGCCCGGACATCGTCATGTACGGCGAATCCCTCGACCAGGGAGTCATCGAGGCCGCCGTGTCTGCCATTGCGCGGGCATCCACGCTGATCGTGGCCGGCACATCCCTCGTCGTCTACCCGGCCGCGGGTCTCATCAACTACTTTTCCGGGGATCACCTGGTGCTCATGAACGCCACCCCGACCTCGGCCGACGCGCACGCAGACCTGATCGTCCGCGACCCCGTGGGTGCAACCCTCGACCGCGTCATGGACGAGCTGCGCGCGGACGGCGTCGTACCCGCGTAGGCGTTGCCGCGCACGGGTATTCTCGCGCACCGGAAACCGCTATTCCGAGCGTTAACCCCCTTACCCGCACGCTAACCCGCTAATCCGTCCGTGGGCAACACCGCCCACACTCCGAACAGCGGGTTAGCGTGCGCGCCGACGGGCCAGCAGCGCCACTCGTAGGTAGCAGCTGCAGGCCTTAGATGTCTGCATCCGTTACCAAGAGCAGAGTTCCCAACCCACCCCACAGTTGCTGCCCTCACGAGCACACAGTTTTCCTCTCCCCTGCTCGCACGTGGATAGGTCGTACGCATGTGGATAGGTTATGCGCATGCGGATAGGTTATGCGCATGCGGATAGCTTATTTTCCTATCCGTATCTTCGTAACCTATCCGCATGCTCGTAACCTATCCGTGTACCACAGCCGTGGGCGGGTATGAGGATCCGATGATCACGGGGTCGGACGCCCTGGCCCCTACCCCAAGCCTGCGGGGTCCACGAGGGAGAGCGCTCGCGGGGCGCGCGAGACGCGCACGCTTTGGCCCCACGTGAGGGTGAGCCGATCAGATTCCATGCCGTCGCCGAAGAGGACGAGGGATTCGGAGCCGACGACGAGGCTCAGCTCTTCGTCCTCGTCCAGGATGCCCTCGGTGTGCTCGATGCCGGTATAGGGGGAGGGCCAGGCCTCGCGCACAAACCATGCGAGTGAGGGCGAGGTCGGGGCGGGCATCTTCCCCATCGCACGCCCACGCTTGAGGGAGGCCCCCCACCCGGTTGCGCCGGTCCCGGTGGAGACGACGACGCCCGATGAGGATTGGCGTTCGATGCTGGACCCAAGGGAGAGTTCGTAGCGGGCGCTCTGGTGGCTCGGGTGCCCGATGAACACCTCGTTGAGGGCGGTCAGGGAGCGTGAGTCGTCGGCTGCCGCGCGCACCATTGTCAGGTGATCGACGCGCAGGTCCGCGCCTGATTCGAGGCGGCGCAGCGCCCCTACGCCTTGGTCGGGCGTGCAGAGCACGAGGACACCCGCGTTGGACTGGGGTACCGAGTTGATGCCGACCACGGCCTGGTCGCCAGCGTATTTGGCAACGTTGGCGACCAGGCCGTCGGGTCCGACGACGACGATGACGTCCTCGGGGGCGAAGAGGAAGCGCGAGAGGGAGTCGCGTTCGACGTCGGCGCTCGCCCACCCGTCCGGGATGCCTGCGCGCACACGGGCCAGAGCTGCCAGGTGGGACTCGTGCGCTCGTTCGACGGCTTCGAGGCTGCGCCCGCGTGACCGCAGGACGAATTCGACCTGGCCGCGGGTGGAGTAGCGGTCCATGAGTTCGTCATACTCGGTGGGGCGTCGGACGATGACGGCACGTCGTCGCATGGCTACTTGCCTGCCTTCTTGGAGCCGGTGAATGCGGAGACGAGGTCACTGAGCACGTCGGCGGTGATGGTGATGTCGCCGAAGGACGGCATGTTCTTGGCCAGTTCCTTGAGGGCGACGGCGCGCGCCACCTCTGGTCCGGCCTCGCCGAGGGCCCTGACGTAGGACGCATCGGTCGCAGTCCGCGCGGCACCGGCGGTCTTCCAGTCCGCCTCGTAGGCTTTGGCTTTTTCGACGATGCGTCGCGCTTCCGCCTCGACGGCGATCGCGTCGGCAGCGGCTTTCTCCTCAGCTTCACGCCGGGCATTGTGTCCTTCCTGGTCAACCAGGTCGGCACGCTTGCGGGCCAGGTCGAGCTTGGACTGCATCTCATTTTCGGAGATCTGGGATTCGCGTTCGACGGCGAGGGCGCGACGTTCGTAGAGGGCGCGATCAGCCTCGGCCTGGAGCTGCTCGAGGAGCGGGGCTCGCAGCGAGGATTCGACGCCCTCGTCAGGGCGCAGGCTCATGAGGCGCACGTCGACGACGGCGACGCCGGTTGCGCGCAGCTGTTCGTCGGCGGCAAAAGCCTGGGCGAGCAGGCTGCCGACCCGTTCGAGGGAGCCGGAGATGGCGTCAGACAGAGGCATCGCGCCGATGGACGAGGCCAGGGCCGAGTGAGCGATTCGGGTGACGGTTTCGTCGATCTGCCACAGGCCTTGCGCGTCGTTGCTTGCATCGCGCGGGTACAGGTCGAAGTCGTAGTGCGAGGCGGCCGCCTCGGCGTCCTCGATGCGGTAGGTGATGGCGACCTGGGCGCTGACGTTTTGCTGGTCGGCGGACGGGACCTGTACGAGGAAGCTGTGGGCGCGGTTCGCGGTGGGCACTTCCGCGAGCGCGCAGCGCCCGGCTCGCAGCCAGAAGGACTGGCCGACTCCGGATCGGATGGTGCGTCCGGCGCGTATTTGGACGACGTGGTCGCCGGCTCCGCCCTGGTAGCGGATGAGGAAGGGGTGGTGGTGGAGGGTTCCCATGATGGCTCCTTGGTCGGGTGGTCTCCCACTTATTTGTGTCACGATGACGATAATCCCACCTCACATTTAATGTCAACTCGACACAAATAAGTTATGCTGACACCATGACTGAACCCCTCACCATCCCGATCGCGGTCGACATCGTCGCCCTGACCGTCATCGACCACACCCTCCACGCCCTCGTCGTGCGCCGAGGCATCGAACCCTTCAAGGATCACCTGGCCCTTCCCGGCGGATTCCTGCGCGACGGCGAACAAACCGAAGAGGCGGCAGCACGCGAGCTCGAGGAGGAAACCGGTATCACTCCCCCGGGTTACCTCGAGCAGCTGCGCACCTACGGACCGCAGGGACGAGACCCCCGCGGCCCCATTCTCTCCGTCGCCTACCTGCTCTTGGCCCCCTCCTTCTCCCCCGCCCGCGCGGGAGGCGACGCCGCCGGAGCACTCTGGCACCCCGTCGATGCCCTCCTCGCACCCACCTCCCCACTCGCCTTCGACCACGCGACAATCCTGGCGGACGGCATCGAGCGCGCACGCTCCAAGATCGAATACTCACCCCTGGCCACCTCCTTCTGCGGCCCCGAGTTCACGATCACCCAGCTACGCACCACCTACGAGGCCATCTGGGGATCGACCCTCGACCCTCGCAATTTCCACCGGAAAGCAACGAAAACAGCCTCCTTCATCGAGCCGACAGGAGGCACCGTCCGCGAGGGAGCAGGACGCCCCGCAACCCTGTACCGCCTCGTCCCCGGCGTCGACGCAACGGCCTTCGTCCTCGACCCTCCCCTGCGCCGACCGCCCACCCCAACCCCGGCCTCGTCAATGAAGAGCGCAAGCGCGCGGAGTACGCGAGAATAAGCCCCGTACCAAAGGAGAACCATGAACTTCCATTCCCTCTACGACCAGGGCTTCGCGCGCGTCGCCGCCGTGACCCTGCCCGTGCACCCAGCGCGCCCCTTCGAGAACGCGCGCGAGATCATTGACACCGCACGCGAGCTTGACGCGCGCGGCGTCGCCGTCGGCGTCTACCCGGAGCTGTGCGTCTCCGGATACGCCATCGACGACCTCCTCCTGCAGGACGTCCTGCTCGATACCGTCGAGAAAGCCCTGGGGGCCATCGTCGAGGCCAGCGCCGACCTGCTCCCCCTCCTCATCGTCGGCGCACCGCTGCGCAAGGACAATGCCCTGTACAACTGCGCGGTCGCCATCCACCGCGGGCGCGTGCTCGCGATCATCCCCAAGTCGCACCTGCCCAACTACCGCGAGTTCTACGAGAAGCGCTACTTCGTCACCATGCCCCCGCGCGCCTGCGAGCGCATCGAGGTCCCGTGGGGTGGCATCGAAGAATTCACCGGCGGCCCCGTGTGGGTTCCCTTCGGCCAGGTCCTCATTTCCGCCGACGACGTGCCCGGCCTGACCGTCGGCATCGAAATCTGCGAGGACATGTGGGTGCCCGTCACCCCCGCCACCGAACTGGCGCTCGCGGGCGCGACCGTCCTGGCGAACCTGTCGGCGTCCCCGATCACGGTCGGACGCGGCGCAGACCGCGAACTCATGGTGCGCTCGGTGTCCGCGCGCTGCTCGGCGGCCTACATCTACACGGCGGCCGGCATGGGCGAGTCCAGCACGGACCTGGCCTGGGACGGCGAGACCATGATTTACGAGGCCGGGGAACGCCTGGCGATTGGCGAGCGCTTCCAGGAGGGCGCGCACATCACGATCGCCGACGTGGACCTGGAGCGCCTGCGCACCGAGCGCAAGCGCCAGAATTCGTTCACGGACAACGCGCAGCGCTACTTCGCGGGGGACGAGCGCTTGTCCCCCCAGGAGGTCGAGATCACGCTCGATCCGCCGCGCACCGACCTGGGCCTGGAGCGAGCGGTCAACCGCTTCCCCTTCGTCCCGAATGACCCCACACGCCTGGAGCAGGACTGCTACGAGGCCTACAACATTCAGGTCGCCGGCCTGGTCCAGCGCCTGCGCGCGATCGGCAACCCGAAGATCGTCATCGGAGTCTCGGGCGGCCTGGATTCAACGCACGCGCTGGTCGTGGCCTCCCGCGCGATGGACCTGCTGGGACAACCGCGCACGGACATTCTGTGCTACACGCTGCCTGGTTTCGCCACGTCCGAGCGCACGAAGACGAACGCGACCTTGCTGTGCCAGTACCTGGGTACGTCCTTCCAGGAGATCGACATCCGCCCGGCGGCCACGCAGATGCTGGCCGACATCGGCCACCCCTACGGCGAGGGCGAGGCCACCTACGACGTCACCTTCGAGAACGTCCAGGCAGGCCTGCGCACCGACTACCTGTTCCGCCTGGCCAACCACCTGGGCGGCATCGTGCTGGGCACGGGCGACCTGTCCGAGCTGGCGCTGGGCTGGTGCACGTACGGTGTGGGCGACCAGATGAGCCACTACGCGGTCAACACGGGTGTGCCGAAGACCCTCATGCAGCACCTGATCCGCTGGGTCGTGGCCTCCAAGCAGTTCGACGAGCGCGTCGGCGAGGTACTCCTGTCGATCCTCAACACGGAGATCTCCCCCGAGCTGGTTCCCGCCAAGCCGGGCGAGAAGATGCAGTCCACGCAGGACAAGATTGGCCCCTACAACCTGCAGGACTTCACGCTGTACCACGTGCTGCGCCGCGGCGCGCGCCCCTCGAAGATCGCGTTCCTGGCAGAAAAGGCCTGGTCGGACGCTTCCGTGGGTTCCTGGCCGGTCGGCTTCCCCGAGGAGGACAAGGTCGCGTACTCGCTGGAGGAGATCGTGACGTGGGAGCGCCTGTTCCTGTGGCGTTTCTTCAGCCAGCAGTTCAAGCGCAGCGCCCTGCCCAACGGCCCGAAGGTCATGGCCGGCGGCTCCCTGTCCCCGCGCGGGGATTGGCGCATGCCCTCGGACGTGTCGGGCGCGGATTGGGTCGCCGAACTTGACGAGGCCGTGAAGGGCCTGGTCGACTGACCTGACATTCGCTCACGCCCGGTCGCAAGCTGCCGTGGGGCGACACTCACTCGAGTGTCGCCCCACGTGTTTCTTGTCAATGCGCACCAGGGAACGCATCAGACCGCGAGACTATGCCAGCATTCACACGCACGACGCCCAAAATATCGGTATGGTTGCTTTTGGCAGTTAGGTAAGCCTAGGTTTTCCTATTTCAGCCCCATCACAAGTAACTATGACGGAGAAATAATGTCTCGCACGACCACGTCCCTGGCCGCCATCGCCGCCATCGCGGCACTCGGCCTCGCCGCCTGCTCCTCGGGTGCCACTTCCTCCTCGCAGTCCACCACATCCTCCGCGTCCGAGGCCACCCAGGCCTCGTCCGTGTCTATCGAGGCAAACGATGGCACGGTCGACATCAAGCTGCCCGTCACCCGTGCAGCATCCCTCGACAACCGCACCTTCGAGGTCCTCGCGCAGTGGAACGTGCCGCTCGTCGCTGCCCCCAAGAAGCTGATCCCCTCGACCATCACCGCCTACAACGGCGATGACATCGCCGACGTGGGCATGCACCGCGACCCCAACCTCGAGGCCCTGGTCGCCGCCGAACCCGACCTGATCATCTCCGGTCAGCGCTTCTCCAAGTACGACGCCCAGATCAAGGAACTGGCCCCCGACGTCCCGCTCATCAACCTCGAGCCGCGCGAGGGGCAGCCCTTCGATCAGGAACTCATCCGCGAGGTCACGGACCTCGGCGAGATCTTCGGCAAGCAGGACGAGGCCAAGAAGCTGGTTGACGACTTCAACGCCTCGATCGAGCGCGCGAAGAAGGCCTACGACGGCTCCTCCACCGTCATGGCGGTTGACGTCTCCGGCGGCAACATCGGCTACGTGGCGCCCGGCAAGGGCCGCACGTGGGGTCCGGTCTTCGACCTGCTCGGCCTGAAGCCGGCGCTTGAGGTCGAAGGTTCGACCGACTCTCACACGGGTGACGACATTTCCGTCGAGGCTATCGCGCAGGCCAACCCCGCCTGGATCCTCGTGCTCGACCGCGACGCCGCGATCACCAAGGACGGCTCTAACACCCCGGCTGAGACCGTCATCAACGACAACGCTGCCCTGCAGAACGTGACTGCCCTCCAGAACAAGCAGGTCGTGTACGCGCCGAACGACACCTACACCAACGAGTCGATCATCACCTACACGGAGATCTTCAACTCCCTCGCGGACGCTTTCGAAGCAGCCCAGAAGTAACCATCTGACACCCTTGCGGGTGCCGCCCCTCGGGCGGCACCCGCTCCCCCATTCTCATGACGCATTCCCCCATCACCGCGCCGCCTTCCCCCCAGACACCCGCATCCTCCGCGGCGACGCCCGCACCCGCCACGACCTCGTCGTCGAGGCGGCCCCTCGCACTCGCACTGGCCACGCTGGCCGTCCTCGCCCTGCTGGTTCTGTCCCTGTCCACCGGTGAGTACTCGATCCTTTCCCAGGACGACGGCTGGCGGATCTTCCTCGCCGTGCGCGTTCCCCGCACCATCGCCCTGATTCTCTCCGGTGCCGCCATGTCCATGAGCGGCCTCGTCATGCAGCTGGTCACCCAGAACCGCTTTGCCGAACCCTCCACGACGGGCACGACCGAATGGGCGGGACTGGGCCTGCTCGTCATCATGATCGCGTGGCCGGGTGCCCCAATCCTGGTACGCATGACCTGCGCGATCACCTTCGCGTTCGCGGGCACAATGGTGTTCTTCGCACTCCTGCGACGTGTCTCCCTGCGCTCCTCGCTGCTCGTTCCAATCATGGGCATGATGCTCGGCGCGGTCGTCTCCGCGATCTCCACGTTCATCGCGCTGGAAACCAACACCATGCAGAGCGTGGCCGTGTGGTTCCAGGGGTCCTTCACCTCCGTCTACGAAGGCCAGTACGAGATCCTGTGGATCGTCACCATCGTCGTCGCAATCGTCTTCATCATGGCCGACCGCCTCACAGCCGTGTCGCTCGGCGAAGACATCGCTGTGTCCCTCGGCGTCAACTACCACCGCATGGTCCTCATCGCGACCGGCCTAGTCGCCGTCGCCACCGGCGTCGTCACCGTCGTCGTCGGTTCCCTGCCCTTCCTGGGCCTCATCGTGCCCAATCTGGTCTCCATGACGATGGGCGACAACCTGCGCACCAACCTGCCGTGGGTGTGCCTGGCGGGCATCGCCCTGGTGACGGTCACCGACCTGCTCGCCCGCACCATCATCTCCCCCTTCGAGATGCCCGTTTCCGTCATCCTGGGCGTCCTCGGAGCCTTCGTCTTCATCGCGCTCGTGCTGCGCCAGGCCAAGAAGGGAGCCACGCTGTGACCGCCGCTTCTCTCCCCTCGATGAACGAGGCCGCCGCCACGTCCCCCGCCCAGGCCTCGTCCATCACGCGCCCGACACGCCGTACCGGTGCCTTCGTGTCCCCCGCCGCCAGGCGTCGCTGGTGGATCATCTTCGCTGCCGTGTGCGCGGTCGCGCTCCTGTCCTGCATCGGACTGCTCGTGTGGAAGAATCCCGCGCACTTCGGAACACCCGTTTTCTGGCGTCTCGCGCGTCGGCGCGCCTTCGCGGTCCTGGCGATCACCCTGGTGGCCGTGTGCCAGGGCATGGCCACGGTCGCCTTCCAGACGGTGGCGAACAACCGCATCATCACGCCTTCCATCCTGGGCTTCGAGTCCCTCTATCGGGCGATCCACACGTCCACGATCTTCTTCCTGGGCGTCGCCGGACTCAACGCCTCGGCGACCGTCGGCAATTTCGTCGGCCAGTTGGGTCTCATGATCGCCCTGACGCTCGTGCTCTATTCATGGCTGCTCACCTCGCAGCGCGCCTCGATGCACGCGATGCTCCTCATCGGCGTCATGCTCGGCGCGGGCCTGGGTTCCATCTCGACCTTCATGCAGCGCCTCCTCACGCCTTCGGAGTTCGACGTGCTCACCGCCCGCCTCTTCGGGTCCATCGCGAACGCGCAGAAGGAGTACTTCCCGATCGCCGTCCCACTCGTTGCGGTCGCCGCGCTCGCCCTCGTGCTCATGACACGCAGGCTCTCCGTCCTCTCCCTCGGACGCGAAACCGCCACAAACCTGGGACTCAACCACCGGCGCACGTCGGTCGTGGTCCTCGTCCTCGTGTCAATCCTCATGGCGACGTCGACCGCGCTCGTGGGTCCCATGACATTCCTCGGATTCCTCGTCGCGACGCTGTCCTACCAGTTCTCCGACACCCACGACCACCGCTTCATCTTTGCGATGGCGGTGGCCCTCGGCATCGCGATTCTCTCCAGCGCCTACTTCGTCATGAACCACATCTTCAACACGCAGGGCGTCGTCTCCATCATCATCGAGTTCGTCGGCGGACTCGCGTTCATCGTCACTATTTTGCGAAAGGGCCGCCTGTGATTTCCATCGATTCCGTCGTCAAGCAGTATTCGCCGTCGGTGCGCATCGGCTCGATTTCACTCGACATCCCGGCGGGCGGGATCACGGCGCTCGTAGGTCCCAACGGGGCGGGTAAATCCACGCTCCTGACCATGATCGGGCGTCTCCTCGGCATCGACGAGGGCACCATCGAGGTCGGGGGCCTCAACGTCGCCACGACGAAGTCCTCCGAGTTGGCGCGCACCTTGTCGATCCTGCGCCAGGAAAACCACTTTATCTCGCGCCTGACCGTGCGCCAGCTCGTGGGATTCGGGCGCTTCCCCCATTCCAAGGGACGTTTGAACGCCACGGATGAGGCGATCATCGACCGCTACATCGGCTTCCTCGACCTGGAGGACCTGCAGGCTCGTTACCTCGATCAGCTCTCGGGCGGCCAGCGCCAGCGCGCCTACGTCGCCATGGTGCTGGCCCAGGAAACGGACTACGTCCTGCTGGACGAGCCCCTCAACAACCTGGATATCGCGCGCAGCGTCGAGATGATGACGATGCTGGAACGAGCCGCCCGCGAATTTTCGCGCACCATCGTCATCGTTCTACACGACATCAACTTCGCGGCGCGCTACGCCTCACAGATCTGTGCCCTCAAGGACGGGACGGTCGCTTTCATGGGCACGCCCGAAGAGATCATGCGCGATGAGGTCCTCACCGACATCTTCGACACCCCCGTCACCGTCGTGCCGGGTCCCAACGGCCCGATTGCCTGCTACTTCTGAGCGTGCACGCGCGCTCGGCCACGACTCGACTGTCACCGGTCGCCTGACGCTCCCACGGCCTCGTCATTCACGAGGCCGTGGCCAGTTAGAATGATCGCGCGGCCCACGCTCGTGCGTGAAACAGCCGTGAAACTTTCACTGTCCCTGGGGGTTCCCGTGCACGTTGGACTCATCGTCCTTTTCCTGATTCTCGCCGTCGCTCTCATCGCGGGTGGCCTCTACCTCTTCGCCTCGGGCCTGACCGCGCGGATCAGCGTGTGCCGCCCTCCCCTGGGGCTGCGTCTTCAGGGCGTCGAGCCGGGTTCACAAGCCTGGGAGCGCGCCCACCGCGCCGCCTGGCCGATCCTCTTCGGCGGCGGCGTCCTGGGTGCCGCCCACGGCATCGCGCTGGCTGCCACGACCCTCATGGACGCGCGACTCTCCGTCCCCATCGTGTTCGTCGTGTCCGGCGTCATCGTCGAGGCCGGCCTGTGGCTGGTCGCGCGCGGCGCCGGCAAGGCGTGCCTGTCCTAGGACTTTCGCGCGCTCGCTCACGCCGATGCGAGCGGCATACCGCGCCCATGCGGCATGGAACCCCGACCTCGTTGCTCTCAGACGAGGTCGGGGTTCCCAGTATGAGGGGCGAGATTCAGCCCTTGGGGCGCTCGCGGCGGTCCAGCATGTACAGGGCCAGCTTCGAGGGTTCGAGCGCGCGCACGGCGTGCGGCAGGCGCGTGCCGAAGTGGATGACGTCGCCGGGCTTCAGGACAACGGTGCGGCCGTCGGCCTCGATCTCGAGGGCGCCCTCGAGCGTGTGGAGGATGACGGGCATCGCGGCCGTGTGCTCGCTGAGGATCTCGTCCTTATCGAAGCTAAAGAGGACCAGGCGCACGCCCTCGGCGTGCATGACGGTGCGCGACACCGTGGCTTCCTCGTTGACCTGGATCATCGAGGCGATGTCCTGCAGGTCCGTCATGATGGGCGTGGGGACCTCGGTGTTGGATTCGGGCGAGAGGCTCAACTGTTCTCCTTGGGTTTGCGCGCGACGATGGCAACGCCGCACAGGTGTCGGTCGTATTTCTTGAACGTACGCGCCATCGTAGTGACGCGCTCGCGCAGATCTTTGTCGCGGGCGACGTTTCGCATAATGCGCAGAGCGCCGCGCACGCCCTCGTCGGCGATCATCCGACCCGGTTTGAGTAGGGCCATGGGAGCCATGCGGGTCTCTTCGACGACGAGGCCAACGTCCTCGAGCGCACGCCTCCAGTCGGCAACGGTCAGGGGGCGTGCGTTGACGTTGATGGCCCGCGCCAGCGCCTTCCTGATCTCGGTGGCGGGTTCCTCCCCAATGGAGTCGGGGCGCATCGCCAGCTCGTGGATGACGTAGCGTCCGCCGGGGCGCAGGATACGGGCGGCTTCGCCCATAATGGCTCGCTTGGCCTTCTCCCCCTGCATGGAGAGCATGGCCTCGCCGACGACGACGTCCGCGCTCTCGTCCGGCAGGCCGGTCTGCGCGGCGTCCGCGTTCACGCAGCGTCCCACGCCCGAGGCGATGGCGTTGACGCGCGCGCACGCGTCGGGATCGCGCTCCACGCCGGTGTAGGAGGCGGGTCCGACCTCGATGATCGCCGAGGCCGTGACGCCCAGGCCGGGCGCGAATTCAACGACGTCCGCGCCGGGTAGGACGGCGCGTTTGAGGGCCCAGGTGCTCAGCGCCAGGCCGCCGGGGCGCAGCACCGTTTTACCGGCGCGCGCGAGCACCCAGTGCCCGGGTGCCTTCTCGACGGGCCGGTCGGCAAAAGGCAGGGCCTCCGCCGTGGATTTAATGTGAGTTGCCATATACGCAAGTATATCGTTATCTATTTACTCGCGCAGGGCTATACCCCTCTTAAATCCTCCGACGGAGGCCCTCTATCAGCGCTTACAGGCCGATAATCTGGCCAAACTCGCGCTTGATCCGTTCGAGACGCTCGTACGCCTCATCCCACGGCACCGGCTCGCCCTCGGGGGCGGGCAGGATGACCTCGAGGTAGCACTTGAGCTTGGGTTCAGTGCCCGACGGACGCGCAATCACGCGGTCCCCGGCCTTCGTCAGCACCAGCACGCCGTCCGTGGGCGGCAGGCCCTGATACCCCTCCGACAGGTCAGAGACCTCGACGACCGGCGACCCCGCCAGCTCACTGGGCGGCTGGGCGCGCAGGCGCGCCATACCAGTCGCGATCTGCTCGATCTCCTCGACGCGGAAGGTCAGCGGACCGGTCACGTGCAGGCCGTGGGCGTGAGCCAGGCGATCCAGCTCGTCCCATGCGGTACGCTCCTCGGTCTTGAGCGCGGCGAACAGCGACGCGGCGACGACGGAAGACGCAATACCGTCTTTATCGCGTGCGACGGCGGGATTCGGGCAGAAACCAATGGCTTCCTCGTAGCCGAACGCCAGCTCGGGCGCGCGAGCGATCCACTTGAAGCCCGTGAGCGTCGTGTGGTGGACCAACCCGTGCGCGTGAGCGATGCGGGCAAGCAGACGCGAGGAGACGATCGAGTTCGCCAGCGATCCCTGGATGCCACGCGAGGCCAGGAACTCACCCAGCAGGCAGCCGATCTGGTCGCCGCTCAGCGGACGCCATCCGGCCTCGGCGGCGGGGTCTGGAACCGCGAGCGCGCAGCGGTCCGCGTCGGGGTCGACCGCGATGATGAGGTCGGCGTCCTCGGCGCGGGCCTGCTCGATCGCCATGTCGAGGGCACCGGCTTCCTCGGGGTTCGGGAAGGGCACGGTCGGGAAGTCCGGGTCGGGCTCTGCCTGGGCGGCCACGAGCGACACGTGCGTGAAGCCAGCTTCCTCGAGCACGCGGGAGGTGAGCGGGGCACCCACGCCGTGCATGGCGGTCAGGACGATGCGCAGGTCTGCGCGCGCGGCGGCGTCACCGGAGGCCAGCTTGACGGCCTCAGCGACGTATTCGTCGCGCGGGTCCACGGCCTCGACCAGGTCGTCGTTCATGGGCACCTGGTCGGCGGGGGGCGTGGCCTCGATGGCCGCGGCGATCTCGGCATCGAAGGGCGGGACGATCTGGACGCCCTGCCCGTCGCCCGTGACGACGCTGCCGCCCAGGTAGACCTTGTAGCCGTTGTCGGGTGCGGGGTTGTGCGAGGCCGTGACCATGACGCCCGCGTCCGCGCCAAAGTGGCGCACCGCGAAGGAGGTGAGCGGGGTCGGGTTGGCCTGGGGCAGTGCGAGGACGCGCACGCCTGCTGCCGAGGCGACACGGCAGGCGGCCGTGGCGAACTCGGAGGAGCCGTAGCGGGCGTCGCAGCCGACGACCAGGGTGGGGGTGCCGGTGGCGTGTCGCTTGACGACCTCGCACAGGCCCGCGGTCGCGCGGATGACAACGGCCAGGTTCATGCGGGATTCGCCAGGACCCACGACGCCTCGCAGGCCCGCGGTGCCGAACTCGAGGGGGCCGTTCATGGCGGCACCGACACGGGCGAGCGCTTCCTCGTCTCCGCCGCGCGCGGCCTCGATATCAGCCTTCAGGGACGAGGCCGTGGCCGGATCCGGGTCGTGGTCCGCCCAGCGCTGGGCTTTGTCGAGTAGTTCCATTGTTCAGTCCTCCAGTCCTGCCAGGATGGCGTTGGTTGCGGAGACGCCCAGGCGGGAGGCTCCGGCGTTGATCATGGCCAGCGCCGTTTCGGCGTCGCGAATGCCGCCCGAGGCCTTGACGCCCAGGGCGTCGCCGACGGTGGCGCGCATGAGCGTAACCGCGTGGGTCGAAGCACCACCGGCGGGGTGGAAGCCCGTCGAGGTCTTCACGAAGTCAGCGCCGGCGGCCTTCGCAGCCATGCAGGCGGCGATGATCTCGTTGTCGCTCAGGGCGGCCGACTCGATGATGACTTTGAGGACGCGCGGGGCGGGGACGACGCGGCGCACCGCCGCGATCTCCTCTCTCAGCTCGTGCAGTCGGGAGTCCTTGACCAGCTCGATGTTGATGACCATATCGATCTCGTCAGCTCCGTCGGCGACGGCCTGAGCGGCCTCGAACGCCTTGACCTGCGGTTTAACAGCACCGGAGGGGAAGCCCACAACGCAAGCGACCTTCAGGCCCTCGGGCACGTCCAGGGGCAGCATCGAGGGAGAGACGCACACGGAGAACGTGCCGGCCGCGGCTCCTTCTTCGACGATGCGTGCCACATCCGCCGCGGTGGCCTCGGGCTTAAGGATCGTGTGGTCGATCATCGCGGCCACGTCGCGCTTTTTCATAGGAGTCCTTTCGTCTCGTCTCAGAGCTTGGCCAGCGGCAGAGCCAGCTCCATCATGGCGGTGAAGGCAGTCTGACGCGCCTGCGCGTCCGTCACCTCGCCCGTGACCAAGGAATCGGAGACAGTGAAGATACCCAGGGCCTCGACGCCCGCGTGGGCGGCCGTCGCGTACAGACCAGCGGTCTCCATCTCGACGGCGAGGATGCCCATGCGCTGCCAGGCCTCGTTGAAGGTCGGGTTCGCGTTGTAGAAGACATCGGAGGACATGATGTTGCCGACATGCACCGGGACAGAGGCTTCACGGGCGCGGTGTACAACTTCTTCGATAAGACGGAAAGACCCAATGGGTGCATACGTACCCGGAAGCTGGTACTGGTCCACGAACGCCGAGTTAGAGCATGCTGCCTGAGCAACGACGACATCGTACAGGTGCATGTCGGGCTGGAGCGCGCCACAGGTGCCCACGCGCACGAGACGTTTGCAGCCGAACTCGTGGATCAGCTCGTAGGAGTACAGGGAGATGGACGGGATACCCATACCCGTCCCCATGACGGACACGGGCGTGCCCTGGTAGGTGCCGGTGAAGCCCAGCATGTTACGCACCGCGTTGAACTGCTGGACGTCCTCCAGGTAGTTCTCGGCGATGAACTTCGCGCGCAGCGGATCACCCGGCAGGAGGATCGTCTCGGCGATAGGGGCGGTGGGGTTGATGTGCGGTGTCGAACGCATGTGTCATTTCCTTCGTCAAATCACGGAGCAATCAGCTCCTCGGCATCTTTACCGTGTGGCGAGATTATTGCCGCCATTAGCAATATGTCAATAATTATATTGACAAGTGTTCAACGTCTCTCGCGCCATCACCTACTTCCTTCATAACATCGCGCTCACGCATATCCAACAGCGCGGCCGCCAGGTCCTGATCCACCACAAGATGCGTCGCAATCCCCATACGCAGCGCCGTATCCAACGCACACATTTTCACGTTTCCGCCTGCGACAACCAGCCGCACAGGACGAGTACGCAGATGTTCCAGGGAAATGCTGACAGTGCGCGCCTCAAGCTCCGGAATCGCGACCTGCCCACTCTCCGTAAAAAAGTGAGAAAGTGCGTCACCGACGGCTCTGTGTAGCAGCGTATCTACTTCTTCCTCACCCAGGTGCCCGAGGTTGAGAGAAATGACTTCGTTGCTGATCGCACCAATCGTAAAGACAGCCACGTCAACGTTACGGCCCTCTTCCAAGATCTTCATGATCGCCTGGTCCTTGCACACGATCGATGCCGTCTTCGTACTCTGAAAGATGACGGGAAGGGGCAGGTAACGCGGCTGCGCGGTGAAGGCCTTGCAAAACGCGCGCATCACCTCGAAGTCGTGCGTCGCACGCGCAGAGAAGGACGTCCCGCCCTTGAGCTGGACAACGCGCACGCCCTGACGCGGAGAACGAGTCAGGTAAGAGGCGACCGCACTCATCGTGCGGCCCCAGGAGATACCCACGCTCATGCCGTCGTGGACCAATTGGCTCACCAGGTCGGCACCGACGCGACCAACCTGATCAATGGCCTCGTCCTCCGTCACGGCGTGCCCGTGCGCGACGCGCACGCATGATAATCCGTAGCATCGCTCCAAACGGGCAGCCAGTTCAGAGGCCTCATCGCGGGGATCATGTATTGAAATGGTAACGAAACCACGATCACGGCCGTGGGCGAGGAGTTTGGCGACTGTGGGACGCGAGATGCCCAAACGGGCGGCGACTTCAGCTTGACTCAAGTCCTGCTGATAGTAGAGCTTGAGCGCATCAATCGACTGCTCATCACGCTTATCCACGTATCTTCCTTCCTCGCCCCGGCCGCGCCGCGATCAGGACACTGTCTCCAAGACCACACCGCGAGGAAGATACGTCCCTCCAGCACTGATCTCGATGGCGCCGGTCAATGTTTCCAATGCCCGTTCAATCCGCCACTCATCGTCGGTATGAAGAGTGAGCAGAGGCTGACCCTTCGTGACGGTCTCGCCCGGCTTGGCATGAATCTCAATGCCGGCACCCGCCTGCACCGGATCATCCTTGACGGCTCGGCCCGCGCCAAGTCGCCACGAGGCAACGCCCACGCTCAAGGCATCCATACCAACGATCATTCCATCGGCCTCAGCACACACCTCATGAGTGTGCACGGCACGAGGCATGGCTGCGTCGGGGTCACCGCCCTGCTCGCGAATCATCGCGCGCCAGCGATCCATGGCGCGCCCATCGCGCAGGGCGGCCTCCACGTCAGCGTCGTGCACGCCAGCAAGATCGAGCATGTTACGGGCAAGCTCGCAAGTCAGCTCGACGACATCGGCAGGGCCACCGCCCGCAAGCACCTCGACGGATTCTTCAACCTCGAGGGCATTGCCGATCTTCCTGCCCAGCGGCACGGACATGTCGGTCAGCAGAGCGCGCGTAGCGACGCCCGCGTCGCGTCCTAGGTCCACCAGAGTGCGAGCCAACTCGCGCGCACTGTCGATGTCCTTCATGAAAGCACCCGATCCAACCTTGACATCCAGGACGAGGGATCCCGTGCCCTCCGCGATCTTCTTGCTCATGATGGAGCTGGAGATCAGCGGAATCGATTCGACCGTGGACGTGATGTCGCGCAGCGCGTAGAGCTTCTTGTCCGCGGGTGCCAGACCCGACCCTGCCGCGCAGATGACCGCGCCGCAGCCTTCACCGAGCTGAGCCAGAATCTCCTCGTTGGACAGATTAGCGCGCCACCCGGGGATGGACTCCATCTTGTCCAGGGTACCGCCCGTGTGCCCCAGGCCTCGGCCCGACAGCTGCGGGACGGCCACGCCGAAGCACGCAACGAGCGGAGCCAGCGGAAGCGTGATCTTGTCGCCCACGCCTCCCGTGGAGTGCTTGTCTGCAGTCGGTTTGCCAATCCCGGAGAAGTCCATGCGCTCCCCCGAACGGATCATCGCATCCGTCCAGCGGGCGATCTCGTCGCGGTTCATCCCGCGCAAAAAGATCGCCATAGCCAGGGCAGACATCTGCTCGTCCTTGACGACGCCCTTCGTGTAAGCGTCGATCACCCAGTCAATCTGGTCGGGGGTGAGTACTCCCCCATCCCGCTTCGTGCGGATAATGTCAACGGCATCAAACAGTGCCAACGTTTCCTTCTTTCTTCTGAGACGAGGCCTGGGCCGCGTCGTGAGCATCATCTGACCTGGCGGTGCCGCGGGAGGCAGCCTCCTCCAGGTCGTGGGGACCAAAGGCACCGGGCAGGACCTGGGTCATATCGGCGACGCCGCCTGGCATGAGGACCAGGCAGGAGGGGCCGCCATGCTCGTAGATGAGCTGGCGGCACCGCCCGCACGGGGCCACCGGAACCCGGTCCCCGTTGACGGCGACAACCGCGACGAGTGTGCCTCCGCCGGTGCGGATCAGGTCCGAGACCATGCCACACTCGGCGCACAGCGTCACGCCGTAACCCGCGTTCTCCACGTTGCAACCGCTGACGATACGGCCATCGGCACTCAGGCCCGCCGCGCCCACCGGGAAGTGCGAGTAGGGACAATACGCGTGTGTCATCGCGTCGATGGCGACGCCCAGCAGGGCGTCCCAATCGATCGTCGTCACCTGTTCCACGCTCCTCACTTCACGTAGGGGATGTTCTCGGCCGCGGGGGCGCGCGACTTACCGACGAAGCCAGCCACGGCGATGATCGTCACCACGTACGGGATCATCGAAATCAGGTTCGCGGGAATCGAAGGCTCAATGTTGGGCAGCATACGGGCCATCGCCTGCGCGAAGCCAAACATGACGGCTGCACTCATCGCCCCCACCGGATTCCACTTGCCCAGGATCATCGCCGCCAGGGCAATGTAGCCGTTGCCCGCGGAGATGTTGTCCGTGAACGCCAGACCCGATCCGATCGTGAAGAACGCACCACCCAGACCCGCGAACGCAGAACCCAGGATCGTGTTGGCAGTGCGCGTACGCCCCACGTTGATGCCGACCGTGTCGGCCGCGCGGGGGTGCTCACCGCACGCCCGCAGGCGCAGACCCCAGCGAGATCGGAACAGGAAGAACGACAGCGCGATGACGGCCGCGTACATGAGGTAGACGAGGATCGACTGATCGAACAGGACCGGCCCGATGACCGGGATCTCGACCAGGCCAGGGATCGGGAGGTCGGGCAGCGAGTAGCGGTTGGTGTTCAGGACATCCTGAGCGTCCTTCATGATCGTCCCGTACAAGAAGGTCGTCAGCCCCAGCGCCAGGACGTTCAGCACGACGCCGATGATAATCTGATCCACTCCGTACTTGACGGAGAAGAGCGCCAGCAGCGCCCCCAGCAGAGCGCCCGCGAGAGGCGCGGCCACAAGGCCCGCGTAAGCGGTCTGGAAGTAAGAGGCCGCCATGATACCCGCGAACGCTCCGACCAGCAGGTCACCCTCAATCGCGATATTGACAACGCCGACACGCTCAGAGATGACGCCCGACAGTGCACCGAAAATTAGTGGCGTCGAGATCGCCACCGTCGACACGAGCGTCGAGGTGAGCGTCACGGCACCCGCCGAATCCGAACCCGCGTACAGCAGGAAGCCCAGAATCGTAGACACGCCGACGACGCTCATCCCTACTGCCCGTGCCCACGACGGAACATCGATGCGTCGGACAGTCACAATCAACTCACATGCGGTCACCAGAATGGTCAACGCCACAAGCACCCACACGATGGGAGCACCAGACGTGACGATGTCGGGGATCGCGTACGACTGCGACTTATCGTTCAGTCGAATCGTCACATCACCGTGCGTCGAGACGCCGAACACCAACAGCAGGATGCTGGCAGCCACATACACGACTGGGAGCTTCCACGAGCGCTTGACCAGAACCTGCGCGTCCTTCTCAACTGTGCTCATTCGTCGTTCCCCTTTCCAGCAGCCGCCAGACGCTTCGCATCAGGCAGCCTGAACAGCCACCGCACCAGAGCCGGGGCAGCAATCAGCAACACGATCACCGACTGCAAAATCAAAATCATGTCAATTGGCACATTCTTTGCCTGCATCGCATAACCGCCCGCCTTAAACGCACCAAACAGCAGACCAGCACCGAACGTACCCCACGCCTTGTTGCGTCCCAGCAGAGCGACCGTAATCGCGTCAAAACCAATCGAACCGGCCACGTCACGCGAGGCGTACCCGAGAGTGCCCAAGGCCTCGTTCGCACCCGCCAACCCCAAGAAGGCACCCGAGAACAGCATCGTGACCGCCGTGATGCGCTCAACCGAGATGCCCGCCGTACGTGCCGCCGCAGGATTCGCACCCACGACACGAATCTGGAAACCGAGCGTCGAGCGCTCCATCAGCCACCAGAAAATCACCAACGCAATAAGCGCAACGATGATGCCACTGTGCAGCTTGATCGGCCCATCGAAGAACTTCGCGAAGGCAGCCGTGTCAGCCACGTTAGGCGTGACTGGCTGGTTCGAACCGGGCCGCTGCCACGACGGCTGCGACAGGACGTATCCCAGCCCCAGGACCGCAATCGAGTTGAGCATGATCGTGACGATGACTTCGTTAGCCCCCGTCTTTGCCTTCAAGACACCCGCGATGCCAGCGTACGCAGCACCCGCGATAATTGCCGCAGCCACAGCGACGAAGGTGTGAACAACCGGAGGAAGGTCCATCGAGAAGCCCACCCACACGGCCGCGAGTGCACCAACGATCATCTGGCCTTTACCACCGATGTTGAACAGTCCGGCACGGAAACCGAACGCGAGACCCAGACCCGAAATAATCAAGGGAATCCCAAAGAACACCGAGTCTGTCAGCGGCTTAATCGCGCGCATGAACGTCGACGCCTGCGGGTCCACGATGGCCCCGCGGAACATCGCGTAGTAGGCGTCTGTGACGGAAGCCCCCGTAGCGGCAATCAGGATCGCTCCGATCGCGAAGGCAATCAAGACTGAGAGCACCGACACGAACCCCTGCGAGCCAACAATCCTCGTAAACATGCCCAGGGAGGCAGTCTTCTTCTTACTCATTGCTCCTCCTGTCCTTCGCGAGCGTCAACCGCGCCACCGCGATGCGAGGTCGCCACGGCCTCGTCCTGAGGAACGCCAGCCATCATGAGACCCAAGACATCACGCTGCGTATCCGCAGGCACAATGCCGACGATACGACCGCGATACATGACGGCGATCCGGTCGGCCAGCGCCACAACCTCGTCGAGCTCCGACGAAATCAGCAGCACTGCGCACCCCTGGTCGCGCACCTCTACGATCCTGCGGTGAATAAATTCAATGGAACCGACATCGACGCCGCGCGTGGGCTGGTTGACGACCAGCAGCTTCAGCTCTCGTGACATTTCGCGCGCAACGACAACCTTCTGCTGATTACCACCCGACAGGGAGGAAATCGGATCATTGATCGACGTCAGGCGGATGTCGTATTCCTCCTGCTTCGCTCGCGCATTGCGGGCAACCGCTCCCAGCTTGCGCGACGGACCCCAGGCAAACTCGGGCGCATTAAACTGATCGAGGACCAAGTTGTCAGCAATGGAGAAAGAAGACACCATACCGTCTGTCATACGGTCTTCGGGAACGAACCCAACCCCAGAATTCAGGGACTTTCGAGGATTCGCGCGAGTAATATCCTTTCCCTCGAGGGTGATCGTACCGCTATCGGGAGTACGAAGGCCAAGGATCACCTCCGCGAGTTCGCTCTGACCGTTGCCCTGCACGCCGGCAACCGCGAGGATCTCACCGCGCTGAACCTTGCATGACACATGATCAAGTTCGGGCACGCCACCCGCGCCTAGCAGGGAGACATCATCCAAGACGAGGCCACCCCGGCGAAGCCGAGCCGGTTCCTTATCGACGCGCAAAAGAACCGGGCGCCCCACCATCTGCGAGGCCAGCGAAGCCTCAGAGTCCGTCGGGGAGGCCGTGCCGACGACCTTTCCACGACGGATCACCGTGATATCGTCAGCAACTGCACGCACCTCGCGCAGCTTGTGAGTAATGAAGACAATCGACGTCCCCGCATCGGCGAGCTGACGCATGATCTTCATCAGTTCATCCGTCTCTTGCGGTGTCAGCACGGCCGTCGGTTCGTCCAGAATCAGGACCTTCGCTTGACGCGACAGAGCCTTGACAATCTCAACGCGCTGCTGTGCACCGACCGGCAGATCCTCGATGAGCGCATCGGGATCCAGGTCGAAGCCGAAGCGCGCCGACACCTCGCGCACCGTCTGACGCGCGCGCTCACGGCTAATAATGCCCGCAGGACCAGTCGGCTCATAACCTAGTGCGATCGATTCCGCGACCGTGAACACCGGGATCAGCATGAAGTGCTGATGCACCATACCAATGCCCGCAGCAACAGCGTCACCCGGGCCTTTAAATGTCACGGGCTCACCATCGATGATGATCTGTCCCTCGTCAGGCTGGTGCATCCCGTACAGGACGTTCATCAGCGTGGACTTTCCCGCACCATTTTCACCAAGCAGGGCGTGAATGTGCCCTTCCTCGATCGTCAGATCGATCGAGTCGTTAGCAGTGAGGGGGCCAAACCTCTTCGTGATCCCCCGCAGCTCTAGTTTCATTCCTTCGACCTTCCCCAACACCGGTGGGCGATAGGCTCCCGACACCCGGGTGGGGCTGCGGACAACTCGCCGACAGCCCCACCGCTGGGAGATCACTTCGGGGCGTTCGGCGACTCAACCTTCAGCGTGCCAGCCTTGATGTCCTCGGTGAGCTTGTTCAGTTCAGACTTGAGTTCATCGGACACCTGAGCATCGAAATCGTGGAAGGGTGCCAGGGAGACGCCGCCGTTAGCCAGCGTACCCACGAACGGTTCCGGCGTGAACTTGCCATTCACCGAGTCCGTGATGGTCTGCTCGACAGCAGCACCGATCTCCTTCTTGACCGACGTCAGCACGATCGAGGAGTAGTCGGGGTTCGCCTCGTACCAGTCGGAGTCCACACCGACGATGCGCGTGTTACCGTCAGCCTTGGCAGCCGCCGCGGCACCCAGGCCCACGGGGCCGGCGACGGGCATGATGATGTCGGCGCCCTGCGAGATGAACTGCTGCGCCTGCTGCTTGCCCAGTGCCTGATCGTCGAAGTTCTGCGTGAACGAGCCGTTCTGAGATGCCTTGTCCCAGCCGAGCAACTGAACGGAGGTACCATGCGCGGCGTTGTAGGCATCAACGCCGTCAGCGAAGCCGTCCATAAAGACTGTCACCGCAGGGATCTGCATGCCACCGAAGGTGGCAACCTTACCCGTCTGCGACATGCCGGCCGCCGCGTAACCCGCAAGGTATGCAGCCTCAGCCGTGTTGAACAGCAGCGGACGCCCGTTCTTAAGGGTGACGGTCTCCTTGCCTTCGCTGAAGCTGGAGTCAATGAGGGCGTAATGCAGATCCGTGTTGTCATTGGCGGACTTGTGGATCGCCTGCTCGAGGTTGAAGCCGACGCCGATGATCAGGTTGCAGCCGTCGGAGACCATGGACTCAACGTTGGGCGCAAAGTCCGTGTCGGAGCTGGACTCGGCCGCGTTGATCTGAATACCCAGCTTGCTCTGGGCATCCTTCAGTCCGTTGTACGCTGACTCGTTGAAGGACTTGTCGTTCCAGCCGCCGGCGTCCGACACTGCGCACGCCTTGAAAGACGCGGCGTCCTGGGCCTTGCCAGAGCCGCCGGAGGTTCCACCTCCGCCACATCCAGCCAGCGCGAGCGCGACAATACCCGCCGATGCGGCGAGCCTCGTGAAATGCTTCATCTGTGTGATCCTTTGTTGAAGTGATTCTTCGTCGAACCGTGAGCTACACAAGCCCCGATTCGGTTCGCACAATCACCGTGCGAACATTTGCATAAATCGACTTTTACGTCTGATCTAAGTGTCCCGTGCTGCAACACCCATGTCAAGGTTTATTTGTTCTCGCTTTGGTAACGGTTAACTCGTTTTGATAACGATTAAGTTGCTTTAGCAACGATTAAGCCGGCGGCAAGCTTCCGTGCAGCGACACCAATCGCTGCGTTGAAAGCTTCGCCGCCGGCCAACCCGGCGAGAGATTACTTCGGGGCGTTCGGCGACTCGATCACGAGCCGTCCCTTCTTGATATCCTCCGTCAGCTTGTTCAGATCCTGCCGCAGCTCCTTGGGAACCTGGGTTTCGAAATCATGGAAGGGAGCAAGCGACACGCCACCATTAGCGAGCGTACCGATGTAGTGCTCCGAGGTGAACTTCCCCTTGACCGAATCCTGAATGGCCTGCTCGACAGCAGCACCGATCTCCTTCATGACCGAGGTCAGGATGATCGACGAATACTGGGGATTGGTCTCGTACCAATCCGAGTCGACGCCAACGATCAGCGTCTTGCCGTCAGCCTTCGCAGCGGCCGCAGCGCCCATTCCGACAGGACCGGCGACGGGCATGATGATGTCAGCACCCTGCGCAATGAACTGCTGCGCCTGCTGCAGCCCCAGCGACTGGTCATCGAAGGAATCCGTGAAGGCTCCTGTCTGGGTGTCCTTGTCCCAACCAAGCACCTGCACGGAGGTCCCCTTCGCCTCGTTGTAGGCTTTCACACCGTCCGCAAATCCGTCCATAAACACAGCCACGGCGGGGATCTGCGCACCACCGAAGGTCGCGACCTTACCGGTCTTTGACATAGCCGCCGAGGCGTAGCCCGCGAGGAAGGAAGCCTCGGACGCATTGAACAGCAGCGGACGCCCATTCTTAAGGACCGCCTCGTCGGTGCCGTCAGTAAAGGTCGTGTCGATCATGGCGTAGTTGCGATCAGGATGCTGCAGGGCAGACTGATGAACGGCCGGCTCCAGGTGGAAGCCAACGCCGATGATCAGCGTGCAATCGGCGGCCACCATCTTGTCAACGTTGCCGACGAAATCATCCTCTGTGTCGGACTCGGCGGTATCCACCGTGACCCCCAGATAGGACTTCGCCTCCATGAGGCCGTCGTAGGCGGACTCGTTAAAAGACTTGTCCTGCCAACCGCCGGTATCGGAGACAGCGCATGCCTTAAACGGAAGCTCAGCCTTGGCTTCACCAGACTGAGCGGCTTTTCCCCCTCCGGCACAGCCGGTCAATGCCAGGGTGACGGCGCCCACAGCGGCGGCAAATGTGGTGATATGCTTCATGACGATCTCTCTCTATTGACGTGAACTCTCTGACGACTCGATAGTGGCGTGGAAAACATGCCTCCTTGAGAATACAGGGAATTTATCAACAATGCGAACCGGCGGTTACACCGTATCCAAGTATCCTGCACGAGTGTCACTCACGTCAAAGCAAAACGCTTACCTGCTGGTAACGATTTGGGCACGACGTGCCAGGAGACCGGCGAGACCACACACAGCAAGCACACACACCACAGGCACCCCTTGCGTATCCGCACCTGTTCGCGCCAACACACCGCCTGACTTGGACGCGCCTGGATCCTTTTTCGAATCCTCCGGAACACTCACGACCGGCTTGCTCCCCTCGCCAGAATCGGCAGATGGAGACGGAGCTGCCACACCCGCACACGTCACCGGGATCGACAAACCGTCTGAGGCCTCGACGACCGTCGCGAAGTCGGTGGCGACCGTGACGGGCACGTTCACGACCTCACCGGCCGCCTTACCCTCGCAGGCACCCACGACCGTCACGTCCACGCTCGCCTGCCCCGCGCCGTCCGTCGTGATGACTGCGGCGCCGTCCGATGCATGGGCATCCACGAGGGAGTTATCCACGTCGGCAACGGCTTGCGCGCCACCCGCGCTCACGTGCACCTTCGTCGTGATCGAGGGTCCTTCGGAGAAGGACAGGCCGCGCAGCGGGATCGTCACGGTCGAGCCATCGGCGACCGGCTCGGCGGGCAGGGTCAGACCAATCGAAGACTTCGCCGCGCGCGGAGCCAGACCGCTCGCAGCATCGGCGGATCGATCCTTCGTGGGCGAATGGGCGGCCAGGTACTCGTTGAATGCGTCACGGTCCAGGTTACCGTTCGTCACGGTTGCTCCCCCGCGGGTGAGGGCATCGAAGGAATCTCCGCCGTCCAACAGGAAGTTCACGGACCCGACCGTGTAGGTCCCATCTGCCTTCAGCGGCTCACCGTTGATCGTCACCGACGTGATGCGTTGTCCGTCGGGCTTCGCCGGGTCGTAGGTGTAGCGCACGTTCGAGGACAGATTGAGCTTGAGCATCGGACGGGAGTTCTGCGAGTTCAGGTCGCTCTTCCACTGCTGTTCGAGCGCGTCCTTGAGGTCTGATCCCTTGAGGGTTACGTAGCCGAGTTCGTTGGAGAAGGGTTCAACCTCGTAGGTCTGCGCATAGGTGATGGTGCCATCCTCGTTCGGCACGAGGTCTTCGCGCAGGCCTCCCGCGTTGATCATGCCGACGTCGACGCTCTTTCCGTCCGGGGTGAGGATCGTCTCACGCAGGGAGTCGGCCACCAGGTCACCGAGTGAGGACTCGATACCGCGGTTCGAGCCCGGCTCGGTCAGCCCGTCGGGGGTCGTGAAAACGCCGCGCATGAAGGGTGTCGTGTAGCCGGTGGCGACGACGCGCTTGCCAGCTTCCTTCGAGTCAGCGTCGGCCTTATCAACGATTGCCTGGGTGTCGGGGTCCGCGCCGCACTGGGCAACCTCGGCGGCCGGGATGAGGATCGAGTCGGCACTCGTGACCTGGCGCGTCGCGGGATCAATCGTCAGGCGGATCAGACCGAGGTTATCCGTGTAGGAGCCGGACGCGATACCCGCCAGGCGCGGGTTCGCTGACTCGAAGGACTCCACCGAGTTCACGTGGTCGAACTCGTAGGGCACGTGCGTGTCCCCGCCCATGAGGCCATCGACGTCCTTGCCGACCTTCGTGTAGTTGTTCTTCACGTCGTCGTCGAGCATGGCGATGACAACGTCTGCCGTGCCGCTGCCCTTGAGAGATGCGGCCAGCGAGTTGATGCGCGCAATCGGGTCGCTAAAGGTCAGGCCCTCCGTCGTGCCGGGGCTCAGCTTGTAGGGGACGTCCTGCGCGATGGCCCCGATGAAGGCGACCTTCATGCCCGAGGGCGACGTCCACAGCTTGTAGTCCCCGAGGTAGGGGGTGCCGTCCCCGTAGGTGCCCATCCCCTCGATGTTGGCCCCCAGGTACGGGAAGGTCGCCTGCACGTACTCGCTCGGGTTGGAGCCGTCGACACGCTGCTTAAAGACGGCCTGCCCCATGTCCAGCTCGTGGTTGCCGATCGTGGAGGCCAGCGGGTTCAGGGTGTTGAGGGCCGCGATAGTCGGGTTGTCGTTGAGCGCGCCCGAAATATAGGGGGACGCTCCGATGTTGTCGCCCAGCAGCGTGAACGAGGAGTTCGGGTTGGTTTCCCGAGCCTTCTTCAGGTAGCAGTTCATCGCGGGCAGGCCGGCCTCGCGAACGACTCCCTTCTTGGTGACCTGCTGGATGTGTCCGTGGACGTCCGTCAGGTTGTAGAGGTCCAGGGTGATCGGCGGGGCCTCGTCCTGCGGTGCAGCTGCCGCCATGGTTGGCAACGACGCGAGGGTAAGCGCCGCCACCGAGGCGAGCGCGAGGCGTGTCCATGGTTTGCGCATGGTGTGTTCCTTTCTGAGCGACAACAATGCCGCGTCACGTGGTGAATGGGATGAGTGGGTGCTTAGGGGTGCCGGGAGCCGCGGCGCGCCGCGCTCCGCGCAGCAACGCCCGCGAGGGCAAGGAGAACGCCAGCCCAGACCGGGGCCGCCGCATCCACGCCCGTGCGGGCAAGGGAAGCGCGCGCGTTCGCCGGCGTCATGCGCCGTGAATTTCCAGCGCCCTTTCGCCCTCCTCGGGACGAGGCCGTGGCCGGGTATCCGGTGCCGCGCGGCGTCGGGGCACCGGCGCTCGGTGACGGCGTGGATCCCGGCGCTGACGAGGTGCTGGGCGACGGGTTGGCTCCCGACGACGGGTTGGCTCCCAGCAGGTTCAACCCGATGATCTCGGGGTTGTGATCGGAGGAGCGGTATGGGTTCTCGGACTCGACGGCCAGGTGGGCGTTCATGCCCGCGCGCGAGTATTCGAAAGCGATGGATTCCTGGGCGTTGACGGCCCAGCTGGTGACACCCGCCAAGAGAGGCTTCGCGGTGGCATTGGCAAACACGTGATCGAGGGAACCGGAGCGGCCCGAGTACACGTAGGACGCCTCACCCCCTCCGGACACGCGCTCCCACCCTGCACCCTCCAGGGCCGTAACAGGATCCTCCTGGGAGTAGGAGTTAAAGTCGCCGACGAGCAGGGTTGGTTTGTCAGCGAATTGAGCGGCGAAGGAAGCGAGCGCGGTGGCCTGGGCGACACGGATCGCGTTCGCGTTCCCCTGCCCGTCCCCACTATCGGTATTGCCCTCGCCCGCACCCTCGGGCACGGATCCCTTGGACTTGAAGTGGTTGGCGATCACCACGAAGGAGGGCGCAGCCGCCCTCTCGCCGCTCCTACGCGCGAACTCCTGGGCCAGGGGTTGGCGCGCGAGGCCCCTAAACGCCGGATCGTCATGGATCAGAGAGGGACCGACGGGGGTGACCGTCGCAGTTTTGTAGATGAACGCGACGCGGATGACGTCCTCGTCTGCGGGAACGGTCTTGGGCGAGGGCACGTACGCCCAGGTCCCAGCCCCCGCCGCCTTGTTGAGGGCCTCGACGAGGCGCGCCAGGGACGCGTCGCGGTCGGTTCCCACCCCCACAGCCACTGGGTTTTCGATCTCCTCCAGGGCGACCACGTCGGCCCCCAGAGCGTTGATCGCGGACACGATCTTGGCCTCCTGGTTCGCGAAGGCCTCGCGCGAGAACGCGCCGCGCACCTTGCACTTCTTAGCCGTCACGAAGGCCCCCGTGCGGTCGGGGTAACCCGCGCATCCGGCCTCGTCGACACCCAGGTCGGAGAAGTAGTTGAGGACGTTAAAGGTCGCCACACGCGTATCCCCGACGACCGAGGGCGCGCTCGGCCGCTGCCCGGTGATTGTCACGGGAGCGCGGTCGGGATGCCCAGCGACCAGAGAGGTCGGCTGAAAGGCCCAGGACCCATGCCTCGGCTCCAAGACGACGGGAGCGGAGAACGTCACGTGATACCCGACGCGGGCGGGTGCCCCGTTCGCCAGGTACGCGTAGGGCACCTCGGTCGCCGCGCCCTTCAGCAGGTTCGTGTTCGTCCCGTCGTCGAGGGTGATCACCCGCGCGGCGTTGGCCGCCTCAAAGTTGCGCGCGGCCTGCCCCGGCGCAACCACGTCGGTCGCGGCGCGCAGCGGCTCCATGCCCGGCGTGAGCGCCAGCGTCCCATACTGATTCGCCGCATAGTTGTCCGTGATCGTCCACGTTCCCTGCGGATCCAGCAGCATCGACTCGTATGCCTCCGCCTGCCCATCCACAGGGACACCGGTGACCGGAGTGGGAGCCACGGCCTCGCACCCGTCGACCTGCGTGAATCCGGTGGCAGCCAGCTGGGTCAGGCTCGACGGGTTGGACGTCGCGGTCGTCGCGGGGAACTCCCCAACCGTGCCACTCACGCGCACGCATGTCCCAACCGCAGGGATCTGACCGTCCTTCCCCACGTAGATGAAGAGGGCGTCCGAGCGCGCCCGCCCCTCATCCCACGCGCCGCCACTGCCCGGCGTCTGAATCGTGTACCCATCCAAGGTATCTGCCAGCCCAGACTCACCTGCCGGATACGCCGCAGTCACGACGCCAACCGTCGTCACGGTGGCACCCACCATCGCCGAGTCGTCCCCCTCCCCCACCGTCTGAATCTCCGGGATTGGGGTATCGACGGTCGCACCTTTTAGCGCGGCATCCTCAGCAGTTGCAACCGTGCGCCCAGCGGCACCTTCCGGGGTCGCGGCCGCGCTCGCGGACACGCCCCCAGTCGTCTCGACGTCGGCGGAGGGCTGAGAGCCACGACTCTCGGGGGCGCTCAGCTGCCCCTCCCCCGTCATCGACGAGGCCGACTGCCCCTGGGTGATTCCGCTCTCCTGGGCAGTGGGCGCGCCGGATGTTTCGGGGGCACGTTGTTCTCCCGACTGAGCAGGGTGTCCAACGCCCGACTGAGCAACCTGCGCGAGTTCCGCCCCGGCGTCAGTCGCCCAGGCGGCAGGAACAAGCCCCACCGTGGACAGAGTGAGTACGCCGAGTACAGCTAACGACCGAGTCCCGTGCGTCATCGGGATGTCCTCTCAACCTCGCCTCACCGTGAGGGACCCACAGGTCCCGAACCGCAGGCATCTTTACCAACGGCACCACGAGTTGCGACAAGTGTATGCGCATCCACGCACAAATGGAACCGCATGGGAGGATTCCCGTCCCCCGTGACGACATACGAGAAGTCGCGCAGGAGCGACGCGGTGCCCGACAATGGTGCCCCGGCCTCGTCCCCTGTCGATGAGCGACAGTCAGGACGCCGAATACGGCGAGACGACCACCTGGGCGCGCTGAAGATCCTTGACCTCGGCGTAACCGGTCGTGGACATGGCACGCTTGAGGGCACCCACGAAGTTCAGCGAGCCGTCCGCGCGCGTCGAGGGGCCGTAGAGGATCTGCTCGAGCGTGCCCGTCGTTCCCACGTGAACGCGCTGGCCGCGCGGCATGTCAGGGTGGGTCGCCTCGGAACCCCAGTGCCAGCCGCGCCCGGGAGCCTCCTCAGCGCGAGCGATAGCCGCGCCCAGCATAACCGCGTCCGCGCCACACGCGATAGCCCGCGCGAGGTCGCCGCTGCGGCCAATACCGCCGTCGGCGATGACGTGTACGTAACGGCCGCCGGACTCGTCCATGTAGTCGCGCCGGGCCGCGGCCACGTCCGCGATCGCGGTCGCCATCGGCGCGTGCACGCCCAGGGACTGACGCGTCGAGTGGGCCGCTCCCCCGCCGAAACCAACGAGGACGCCCGCCGCGCCCGTACGCATGAGGTGCAGGGCCGCCGTGTCCGTGCAGACGCCGCCGACGATGACGGGAACATCCAGCTCGTAGATGAAACGCTTGAGATTCAGAGGCTCACGGCGCGACGACACGTGTTCGGCGGACACCGTGGAGCCACGGATAATGAACAGGTCGACGCCTGCGTCCACGACCGCACGCCAATGCTGCTGGACGCGCTGGGGCGACAGCTTACCGGCGACGACCACCCCGGCCTCGCGCAGCTGCGTGAGACGCTCCGTGATGAGCGCCGGCTTAATCGGCTCCGAGTACACGCGCTGCAGGGTCGCAATCGATTCTTCCTCGCCGAGGTGCGCGATCTGGTCGAGGATCGGCTCGGGATCCTCGTACCGGGTCCACAGGCCATCCAGATCGAGGACTCCGATGCCACCGAGGCGACCGAACGCAATGGCTGTCTCCGGACTCATCACCGAGTCCATGGGGGCCGCCATGAGAGGCAAGTCCACGTGATAGGCGTCAATCTGCCAGCCGACGTTGACGTCCTCGGGGTCGCGCGTGCGCCGGGCGGGCACGAGCGCGATGTCGTCCAGTGTGTAGGCGCGCCGACCGCGCTTGCCGCGTCCGATTTCGACTTCGTGGCTCATAAACCGATTCTACTGCCTCCGGGACGCAGATGTGCCCGCCCTCTGCCACACTGGTGGAACCGGCGAGGACAGGAGCAAACATGAGCTGGATCGACGACCCGTGGATGGGTTTTGACACCGAAACGACGGGCGTACGCGCGCTCAAGGACCGCCTAGTGACGGCGGCCCTCGTCCTGCGTATCGACGGCGCTTCCTACCGCAGCGGGGTCAGCGCCCCCGACCAGGTGGCGACCTGGCTGACCGACCCGGGCATTGAGATCCCCGAGCAGGCCACCGCCGTCCACGGCATCACGACCGAGCAGGCGCGCCGCGACGGTCGCCCCATCGAGGAGGTCCTCCACGAGCTGGCGGGTTCCATCGTCGAGCATTGGCTGCGCGGCTACCCGGTCGTCGCTTTCAACGCGACCTACGACATCACGTTGGTGAACCAGGAGCTGCGCCGCCACCGCCTGGGGTCCTTTGAGGAGCGCCTGGAGGGCGCGCCGATGCTGGTCGTCGACCCGCTCGTTTTGGATCGCAAGCTTGACCGTTTCCGCAAGGGCAAGAAGACCCTGACGGAGATGGCCCCCGTCTACGGGGCAGTCGCTTCCCCCGACGCTCACACGGCTGAGGTCGACGTGGCCATGACGCTCGACGTGCTCGCGGGCATGGTGGACAAGTACCCGCAGCTGGCCTCCATGAGCGCCCTGGAGCTCATGGATTATCAGCTCCAGGCCCACCAGGATTGGGCGGAGGACTTTGAGAAGTACCTGCGCAAGCAGGGCCGCGACGCGTCCATCGACCGCGAGTGGCCCCAGATCACGCCGCGAGGCCGCGGGGGCGACAGGGAGTAAGGGCACGTCAAGCGGGGGTCGGTGAGTACCGGCCCCCGCTTCGTTGTGCCTGACGTGCCCTCCGCGCACAGGGCGCTGTCACGAGGCCGTGGCTGAGTTTCGGCGGAAGCCTCGGGCGGCGCATCGCAATGGGCCTGCAGGGCCTGGCTGGGCTTCGAG
>NZ_JAPWCL010000027.1:0-31998 GCF_041433955.1 Pauljensenia sp. 20925_1_25
AGCGAACGTCTTGACTAGGCGAGTGTCACACGCGATAGAATTGACTGTTCGCCATCAGGAACTGCACTTTCGGGTGCGAGAGGAATACAGATGAGCACCATCGATCCGTCGCAGCTCACTGCTGCTGACATGAGTAACCCGGCGCTGAGCGCTCAGGACCTCGCGGCCATCACGGCTGCGCGTGAAGACCTGCGCCCCTACGTTGCGACTCACCCGTCGCTGTACCCCGCCCTCCAGCAGTGGCTCGCCAGCCAGGGTGTCGTTCCCGCTCAGCCGCCCGCCGCGCAGCCCGCGGCTAAGGCACCCGCCGCCGAGGCCTCGGCTGAGGGACATGAGAACGCGACCGCCGAGGGCACGCATGAGCAAGCAGCCGCTGAACCCGCTGCTGACACGAATGCTTCCGCCGCGCAGTCGGATGCGCCTCAGGCCCAGCAGCCCTATGGGCAGCAGCCGTATGGCGCTCCTCAGGGCGCTCCTCAGGCTCAGCAGCTCTACGGACAGCAGCCGTATGGCGCTCCTCAGGGCGCTCCTCAGGCTCAGCAGCCCTACGGACAGCAGCCGTATGGCGCTCCCCAGGGGCAGCCGCAGTTCGGCGCTCCCCAGGGGCAGCCCGGTCAGCAGGGGCCGTCCGCTGGCCAGCAGCTTGGTGCCGCCGCTTCGCAGTTCGGTGCCGCCGCGAACAGCGCGTTCAATCAGTTCCAGAACGCTGTCGTTGCTGAGGCTGGCAAGGTGAGCGGTCGCTCGATTCGCGCGACCTACGCGCTGATCGGCGTTGCTGCTGCGTCGCTGCTTGTGTTTATCTCGATGCTCCTTCCCTATGTCGAGATCTCGTTCTTTGTGACTGAATCGACGTCGCTTCTCGGCGGTGGCGGTTGGTTCCCGGTCGTCTTCCTGCTCCTGCTCCTCGCGAACGTCGGCGTCGGCGTCGCCTACTGGCTGACCAACCAGAAGTGGGCATTCATTTCCGTGGGCGCGGGTTCGCTCGCTCTGGGAATCATCTCGCTTATCGAGACGTTCTACGTCCTCGCCAACGATAACGATCTGATTGACTTCTCGATCGGCTTCTACCTGTTCCCGCTGTTCTCGATTGCTCTGGGTGCGGCTGGCGTGATCCTGCTCCTCGAGCTGAAGGAAGGCAAGGTCGCTCCTCTGAACACGGCCCCCGCCATGCTGAACCAGTTCGGCCAGCCGGGCCAGCAGGCCTACCCCGCGCAGCCCGGCTTCCAAGGCCAGCAGCAGTACCCGGGCCAGCAGGCCTACCCCGCGCAGCCCGGCTTCCAGGGCCAGCAGCAGTACCCGGGGCAGCAGGCCTACCCCGCGTCGCAGGGCCAGTACGGCGCGCAGCCGCAGCAGGCTCAGCAGCCGCAGCAGTCGGCTCAGCCGGAGCAGTCGGCTCAGCCGGAGCAGTCGGCTCAGAACCAGCAGGGGCAGACGGGCGAACAGCCTCAGAACCCCTACAGCCCTCAGGCGTGACGCTCTGAGTGAAGCCATACGGGACGGGGTCCGCGCAACAGCCGCGGACCCCGTCCCGTTGTGTCATGCAGTGGGCTACTCGTCGTCCTCTTCCGTGATGTCGACGCCGGCAACGCCGTCGAGGTCCGCGAGCGTCGTCACAAGCATCGAGCGTGAGAGATCTTGGCGAGTCGACGCTGTGAAGCGTGCGGTGGACGTGTGGTGGGCTGAATCGGTGCGCGTGGAGACGCCGGACACCGACCAGCCCAGGGCACTGACCTGCGTGAGGAGGGTAGAAAGCACTCCGTGTCCGGGAGTGTAGTGGACGCTGAGCGTGACCTTGTGCCCGTGGGTGCGCATGAGGATGAACTGGACGAGTGGGGTCAGCAGCGCAATGACGATGAAGTGCAGGGCAGTGCCCGCAAGGGCGAGCCACCACAGGCCAGCGCCGCAGGCCATGCCGATCGCCGCAGTTTCCCAGATGGTGGCGGCCGTCGTTAGGCCTCGGATCGCTCCGTGCCGAGTCAGGATGATGCCCGCGCCCAGGAAGCCGATGCCCGACACGATCTGCGAGGCGACGCGCGAGGGATCGTAGCGGGTGATGCCGTCGATGAGGATGTCTGAGAACCCGTACTTGGAGATGAGCATCATGAGGCAGGCGGTGAGGCCCACGATGGCCTGGGTGCGGATGCCGGCGCTCTTGCCGCGGATCTGTCGTTCGAGTCCGATGGAGGCAGACAGGACAAGGGCGAGCAGCATCCATCCGATGCTGACGAGTTGGTGCGTCATGGTCTCTTCCTTCCTTAGCGCGGGGAGGATCTTAGTGTAGCGACCGAGTCCGGTGGGGGAGTGGATCACGCACGAGGTCGTGGCTCGTTCCGCTCTTTTCATGCACAAGCCGAGTGGCTAGGTGGGGGCTGACGGGGATCTCGTGCTTCGACAAGCTTCGCCTGCGTGCAAAGCCGCCAGATTGTGTGAAAGTGTTGAGATACTGCGCCACGTCGCACGCGCGCCGCGAGGTAAATTGCGTGAGCCAGCCACGGCCTCGTTAAAGGCCACGGAAAGAACGTCCCAATCTCGACACAAGAATTTGGGGCTAGTATGGGACTCACGATCAACAGACGAGGAACCCATTTATGGATACCCCTACTCCCGATGACATCGCCAGCGATGTACAGCAGCGCTCCGACACGCAGCTGAAGCGCGGCCTGGCATCGCGCCACATGCAGATGATCGCCATCGGCGGAGCGATCGGCACCGGCCTGTTCCTGGCCTCGGGTGCCACGGTCGCGAACGCCGGCCCAGGCGGCGCGCTCCTCGCGTACGCGGCGATTGGTCTCATGGTGCTGCTCCTCATGCAGTCCCTGGGCGAGATGAGCGCGCACCAGCCGGTCGCGGGCTCGTTCCAGACCTTCGCGACGAAGTTCATTTCCCCGTCCTTTGGCTTCGCGATGGGCTGGAACTATTGGTTCAACTGGGCGGTGACGGTCGCCGCGGACCTGGTGGCCTCCGGCCTCGTGATGGCCTATTGGTTCCCATCGGTGCCCTCGTGGATATGGGCAGTGGTGTTCCTGTTCATCGTCGTGGGACTTAACGCCCTGTCGGCGCGCGTCTACGGTGAGGCGGAGTTCTGGTTGGCGGCCATCAAGGTCGTCATCGTCATCGTGTTCGTGGTCTCCGGCGTCTTCATGATCGCGGGCGTCATGGGCACGAACTCGCCGGGCCTGTCGAATTGGACGACCGGCGATGCTCCCTTCCATAACGGTTTCGTCGGCGTCATCGCGGTGTTCATGATCGCGGGCTTCTCGTTCCAGGGCACCGAGCTCGTGGGCGTGGCCGCCGGCGAGTCTGAGAACCCGCGCCGGGACGTGCCGCGTTCGATCCGCACGGTTTTCTGGCGCATCATGTTCTTCTACATTGGCGCGATCGCGGTGATCGGCACGCTGTTGCCCTACACGGATCCGAGCCTGCTCAGCGCCGCCGATGACAGCGCCAACAATGTCGCCCAGTCGCCATTTACGCTCGTGTTCGCCCGCATGGGCATCGGCGCGGCGGCGGCCGTCATGAACGCCGTCATCCTGACGTCGATCCTGTCGGCGGGTAATTCGGGCCTGTACGCGGCCTCTCGTATGCTGCACTCGATGGCCCTCAAGCACCAGGCACCCGCGATTTTCGCACGCGTGACGAAGGGCGGTGTACCCGGTTACGCGATGGCCGTGACGACGGTGACGGCGGCGTGCGGCTTCCTCACGCAGCTGGTTTTTGAGGACGCCTACATCTGGCTGGTGAACATCGTCGGAATCTCCGGCATCATCATGTGGCTGGGCATTGCGGTCAGTCATATCCGCTTCCGTCGCGCCTACCTGCTGCAGGGCTACCGCCTCGAAGACCTGCCGTATCGTTCCCCGTTCTTCCCGGCCGGGCCGATCATCGCGTTCATCATGTGCCTGGTCGTGATGGCGGGTCAGAACTATGAAGCCGTGCTTCACGGTCAGGTATGGGAGGTTGCCTCCTCCTACATCGGTCTGCCGCTCTTTGGCGCGGTCTGGTGGGGCTATCACCTGGTGCGTAAGGACCGGACGGTGCCGCTGGATGAGATGGACGTCGCTCCCGTCGAGATCGAGCCGGTCTCGAATAGCTAAGGTTGATGAGAGCCGGGCAGCGCAGGGATGCGCTGCCCGGCTTCTTCACTGGATTGACGAGGCCGTGGCTCACTCACGCTTCGCACCTCCTGCACGGCTTGTCATCACTCGGTAACTAACGGCGTGGCGGGGCGCTTGTCCCGCGCATTTTCATAGGATGGGTCCATGATGACAACGCGACGCCTCCTTGCCGTGACCGCCCTGTCCGCCCTTGTCTTGGGGGTGAGTGCATGTTCGCCGAAGGATAGTCAGCCGACTTCCGGTGCCACGACCTCGGCCCCGACTCCGAGCGCCTCTGCTTCAGCCAGTGCTACGCCCACCGCACAGAGTGGCATGGACGCCCAGGGCGGGGAGACGCCCCAGAGCGCTTCGGTCGATAAAGGCAACCAGGCTCCTGAGGTTGACGTGACCAACAACGAGGCGCATTGCGACCTGACGAATCTGCAGCCCGCGGTGACGAGCAACCAGCAGATCGGCACCACCACCTACGTCGAGCTGACCTTCACGAATGAGGGAGACTCGTGCTGGGTCAGCGGCTTCCCGCAGGTTCTTTTCGCCTCGGGCGGAGCAACCGTGTCTGAGGCGGTGCGCGACGGCGAGGATCCCGGCAACGTGTACACGATTCCTCAGGGAGGTCGTGTGGGCGTGACCCTCACGGCTGAATCCGTTGATGGCGTCGACGGCTGCACTCCTGCGTCCTCCGATCAGGTCGACATCTTCAACACGGACGGCTCGGGTTCGATCAGCCTGCAGCTCTCGCTGAGCGTTTGCCAGAACCTCGCTTCCGTCGCGGTCAGCCCCTACGAGCCGCGTTCGTGAGCGGTTCGCCCGCCGTCAAGCGGCAGGTGCCGATCGGGTTCCACCGCCTGGCACCTGCTGTCTATGTGTGTGACGGGTGCGCGAGGGTGGAACTCTCCGATTTGTGTATTGCCGCTGACCGAGCTGTCAAGCAACGCCAATATACTGGCTGCCAGAGCTGATGCTGATACGCTGATCTGGTTTGAAGGGCTGAGTACCCTTCTGCGCTCACCCATGCGTGGCGATCACGCGGCGGGCAATACATCAATCAGATATGCAAGGAGACCTCCATGGGTATACGCGAAAACAAGCAGGCGTTCCAGTACGCACTGCCGTACGAGCAGGTATTCCAAGCGGCGATGGCTGCCGTCCCGAGTGTGCCGAAGGCGACCATGATGGGGGCGGACATGAACGCGCGCTACCTCACCTTCGAGACGCCCCTGACCTTCATGTCCTGGGGTGAGCGCATCATCGTCGGCTTTATCCCTCACCAGCAGGGCGTTACCGTTGAGGTTTCCTGTGCGACGAAGGGCATACCCAACCTCATGCAGAATGGCCGTAACCGCAAGATCATCAAGCAGTTCATCGACGCGTTGTCCAGCATCGTGCAGGTGAACGGCGTCGAGGTCATCGCGTCCTGACGCATTGCGCTGCGACGCACTGCCTGAGCGTCAGAGCCTGAGCGGTCCCCGGTCTCAGATATGAGGCCGGGGATTATTGTGTGATGTGTAGCTCATGAGCGTCAAGATTTTTGTGGCGTGATGGTTGTTCTGTAGGCGTAAGCTGGCAGGTGTATTTCGTCTATTGATGCCCAAGGGGGGAGCGAATCATGGCACGTGGGTACCGGGCAGTCTTGGAGTTAGGTGAGCGGGAGGATGCGCTGCGCGTCGCTGATCGGCTTTTCCATGAGTGGCTGCACGACAAGTATTCGCTGTGGGAGGCGGGTGAGCAAGCCGCATGTAACGACGAGGGCATCTACCGATTCGGCACTCTTCTATCATCGCGAGGGCAGCACATGGACCTCGTCGTAACGAAGACGAGGGAGACTTCTGCCGACAAGCACTACAGGCGACAGCTCTTTGAAACAGTGGAACGCACTCAGGACGGCGAGCACTGGGTGATGCGCCTGTACGCGATGAGCGCCACGAAGGAGTCGGCGTATCGGCAGGTTATCTGGGTGGAGGTGGTCCCACCACGCGACGGGAAATGGGACGCGAAACCTCCACGAGTGGTGTGTGATCTCATCCGTGAGGGCGGAGTCTTTGACCGGGACATGCCGCTGTCGGATACCCTCCAGCCAATCAACGACGCCAACCAGGTGGAGAAACTCATCGGCTGGATCCGTGATCCACGCAGGAGAACCGCAGTGGTCGTGGCTGCGCCGCTGACCGACGGCGATACGCCGGAAGCTCTGAAGCAGGAAAGCCGGTGGCACCAGATTCTGGCCCCGCTGACGGGTGACTCATTGGGCTGCGCCACCTATTTCTTGCTGACACCGCAGGTGTATGCCGACTACCTCGCAAAGATCGGTGAGGGGCTTGACATGCCGCAAGGGAGCCTGCGTACGTTCCTGCCGGGCGTGCAGCCGGGTGACCTGATCGATGCGCGTCGGCACAGGGTCCTGACCGCGGCGACCCTCTTGCGTGGCTACGACGAGGAGCAGGGACGTTTCCACCCGGCGCTGGCGCGCACGATCGCGAGAACGCCGCGCGAGTACCTGTGGGACAACGGGCTGGACAAGGAACTCCTCCAGGCCCACAAAGTACTCGACCAGCGCAGGGCCTCAATTCCAACCTTCCACCCCCTGGAGGAGGCGCGCCATAAAGAAACACGCAGCAAAGAAGCAAGCAAGGAAGTCCCACGCCAGGAGGCTGGGGCCGCACAGCCAAGAGCGCTTCCGACACACAATGGGCGAAAACCCCGCACATCCAAGCGTCGTGTCTTACCCAGCGTCGGCCTTGTTCGTCGTTGCGGCATCAAGCCCGCTGCTGTCCGATCTGGTTGGAGCGATCAGCTGCGTGGCCTCATCGGGCACGCGCTCGAGTTTGCGAACCCGCGCGTGCGTGAGGACCGTGAACGAGCCGTCGCGCAGCTGAAGAAGAGACTGGAGGAGAAGACCGCCAGGTGCATTGAACTTGAGGGAGAGCGTGATCATGCGCGTGCGGAAACAGAAGCCGCACAGGAACTCCTCGCTGAGGCGGCGCAGGAGAGTGAGCGTAAGCTCGCGGACCTCAGGTCCGAAGTGGAGGAGCTGACGTCGCATAAGGATGATATGGAGATCGTACTCCTGTATGCGAACGAGGAGATTCGCGAGTTGGAGCAAAAGAACCGTCATCTCGCGTGGAAGGCTACGCATCCGGATCAGCGCGAATCCGACGACAGATATTCGGAAAATATGCTCGACCGGCCACCGGCAGACATGGTTGAACTCTACGACTGGATGACGAGTGACGCGGAGCATGAGCGGGTGCGCCAACACGTTGTCTTCGGTGATCCGGACGCGATGATGGGGGAGATGCTCCGGCTTGACGAGTTGAGCGTGCGAAACTACGCGGAGGACTTTTGGCGCTACATACTGGTCTTGCGCGACTATCTGCGTGCGCGGGAGGCCGGTGATTTCGCAGATGGTAACGTGTACGACTTCCTCAAAGCGGCACCCGACGGCTACCGCACGTGTTCACCGCACCGTCATAAGTCCAACGAGAGTGACACCGTCAAAGGGAATCCGCGCTGGCGTCGTGAGCGTACGTTCCCAGTGCCGACGATCATTGACCCGAGCGGCGAGATCACGATGTGGACCCACTTCGCGCCCACCCACCACGACCGCAACGCCCCACGCATGTACTACTACGCGGACACAAAAAAGACCCACAAGGTTTACATCGGCTACATCGGTCGTCACCTGACGAACACGAAGACGAACTGAATCGTTCAGATGCAATTCGGCCCCGGCCTCGTCGATGGATGGATTGACGAGGCCGGGGCTGGGTTGTGCCTCCTGCCTGGCGGTGGGGAGTGGACGAAGCCGCTCCCGAGAAAACGGCCTACTGTTTGTCGGTGTCGGTGTCGGTGTCGGTGTCGGTGTCGACTTCGGTGACCGCGGTTGCGTCCGTCGGGGTGTCTGCCTCTGTGTCTTCGGATTCGCTGAGGTTCTCGGTTTCAGCCGGATCGGCGGGAGTGTCAGAGGCGCTGGGCGTCGCAGTGACTCGTGGGCTCAACCAGCGGAAGATCTCGCGGAGTCCCCACGCGCACAAGGCAGCGATGAAGTGGTAGTGCAACCACCAGGTCGCGAGCCCCCAGCTGGGGCTGCCGAAATAATAGCCCAGCTGAACTCCCAAGAACCACAGGGCCGCCATGTCGGAGAATACGGCCCCCACGATGGCGACAGGCTTCCACCATCCGGCCTTCTCGAGGAACTTTCGGGTGATGGCTATCAACACCTGGAAGAAGGTGAAGACGCCCATGAAGCCATAGAAGTACATGAGATGCATGCCCATGGCATAGGAGACCGGGAATCCGGCCAGGAAGATCACGTGGAGGACCAGGTATCGGACGATGAACGTCATGATGCCTCGTGGGTCCCTCGATTTTGTCATTCCTCCATCTGCGTCTTCGGAGCTGGTGGGGTTCTCCGTAACAGCTGGATCAACGGCATCGACAGGGGCGCTGGGCGTCGCAGTGACTCGTGGGCTCAACCAGCGGAAGATCTCGCGGAGTCCCCACGCGAAGAAGGCAGCGAGGAAGTGGAAAGGCAACCATATGGCCACGAGCTCCCAGTTGGAGTCCACCAAAAAACCTGAGACTCTCCCGCCCAGCCACCACAGGACCGCCACGTCCGAGAGGAGGGCGCCCGCGATCGCGAGAGGCTTCCACGATCCGGCCTCGTCGAGGAACTTTCTGGGGATGGCTATCAACATCTGGAAGAAGGTGAAGAAGCCTATGAAACCGAAGAAGTAGAACAGGAAGAGATCGGTGACATAGGAGAGAGTGAAACCGAGCAGGAAGACCGCGTGGAGCACCAGGTACCGGATAAAGAAGTTAACAATCCCTCGCGGGTCACGTGTATCTGTCATGCCCCCAACCTAACGGGGCTGTCAGGCGCGACGTCCAGGCCCTGACGCCCCTTGCGTCGCGGCGATACTAGCTCTAGCCCTGCAGCCAACCCCGGCCTCGTTGATCAATGAACGAACGCGGTCACCGGGACCGCTCACAGGCTCCTACACTGTTTTCATACGCCACAAAAGAGCAAGGCCACTCAATGCAGCGCAGGATCAGGCGAGCGTGGCGTTGAGCGAGAAAGCGAGGATGAACGATGGCGTCCACCAACCAATACCTGGAGTTCGTGCTCGACCTTCTGGGTGAGCTGGATGACGTGGCGCACCGCAAGATGATGGGCGAATACGTCCTCTACTATCGGGGCAAGGTCGTGGGCGGCATCTACGACGACCGCTTCCTGCTCAAGGTCACGCCCGCCTCCGAACGGCTCCTGCCCGGCGCCCCGCGCGCCACCCCCTACGAGGGAGCGAAGGAGATGCTCCTCGTCGAGGTGGAGGACCGCGACACGTTGCACGACGTCGTCGACGCGATGTGGCAGGAACTGCCCGCACCGAAGAAAAGAAAGAAGAAGTAGGTGCCCGGCCCGGGCCTCGTCGATGGATGGATTGACGAGGCCGGGGCCGGGTTCGTTGGATACGCGCGGGAGTGAGCCTACAGCTTCGCCACCAGCTCCGCGACGCGCGCCGCGTGCTCGCGCGAACGCTCCACCATGTCGGCGCGCGCCGCCTCATCCGTACGATTCGCGTAGGACACACCGTACAGGGGCAGAACACCCGCATACTCCAGGCCCGTCAGGGCGCTCGTCGCCTTCACCGCAGCCAAGAAACGCTCGATGCCGCCCGGCTGGGCGTCATAGTAGGATTCCGCCGCTCCCGTCGTCAGCGACACCACCAGCTTCTTGCCGCGCAGCGCCGTGCCCGTCGACCCGTGACTGAAACCGCGCAGAAACACGTCCTCCACCCACTTTTGCAGCAGCGATGGCCAGCCGTACCACCACAGCGGATACTGCAACACGATCACGTCCGCCGCGGCGAGCTTCGCCTGCTCCGCCTCAACGTCGAAGACGTAATCGGGATACAGCTCGTCGAGATGATCGATCATGGCCTCGGGGAGCAGCGACGTCAGCTCCTCCAGAATCGTCTTATTCGCCACCGAGTCATCGCCGGTGCGCGGGTGACCCGACACAATCAGAACGTTGGACATCGCTTTTCCTTTCGTCGATGCCAGAAGTCTACGCCCACACAAACCGGCGCGAACAGGACGAGGACACACGTTTCGCGCGGGGTGAAGCCCCGAAACAGAAGACGCTTTACCCCAGGACTACAGTAGAGACATGGCCCACACCGATTCCCAGATTCTCACCCTGCGCCGCATCCTTCTCGTCATTGCGACGGGCGTCGGCGCGGGCTTCCTCTCCGGGCTCTTCGGCGTCGGCGGTGGCCTCGTTATCGTCCCCGCGCTCATGGCCCTCCTGGGCATGGACCAGCGCCGCGCCTCGGCCACGTCGCTCGCCGCCATCATCGTCACCGCCGCCGTCGGCTCGGGCACTTACGCCCTGCACGGCGAGGTCTCCTGGGCGGGCGGCGCGCTCCTCGTCGTCGGCGCGCTCGCGGGTTCCCAAATTGGCGTGTGGCTCCTGCGCCGCCTCCCCGCACCCTCCCTGCCCTGGATCCTCATCGGCTTTACACTCTTCGTCATCGTCTCCCAATACCTGCAGGTCCCAACGCGTGAGGGGGTCGTCTCGCTAACCCCGGACTCGTGCGCTCTGCTGATCCTGGTCGGCGTGTGCGCCGGCATCTTGTCCGGCCTAGTTGGCGTGGGCGGCGGATCCGTCATCGTGCCCGGCATGGAGCTGGCCGTCGGCGCGGGAGACCTGATTGCGCGCGGCACGTCCCTGCTCGTCATGATCCCCACCGGCATCGCCGGGACCGTCACGAATCTGCGTCACCGCATGGTCGACCTGCGCGTCGGTCTCATCGTCGGGGCCTCCGCAGCGGCCACAGCCCCCGCCGGACGCCTCGTCGCCACGCTCGTGTCCCCGAGCGTCGGAGCGATCCTCTTCAACATCTTCCTGGTCTCCATCATCGCCTCGACGATCCTGAAGATGCGCAAGAAAGCGCGCGCTCAGGGGTAGGGGGCCGAGGCATCGGCACGTTATCCGCGCGAGCTCGCCAGGGCCTCGGCGATGTCGCTGCGAATGATGAGTGAACGATCCGTGATCTCTGCTGGGGCCGCCGCGTCCAGCGCCACGCACGCGTAGGTCGCCCCCGGATTGTCGAACACGCGCCGCCAGAACGGAAACTTGATGATGCTCGGCGTATTCATGCCGACGCCCAGCTCAAGGTGGAGCACACGGCCGCTCGACGTGCGCTCCAGGAAGTCTTGATAACGACCGGCAGCCGCCATCCATCCCTCGTCCTGAACGAAACGGTTGTCGACGCGCAGATTCGTCGTCATCTCCTCACCGCACCTCGGGCACCGCGGAATCAGCTCCGACGGGATGCGCATGCCCTCCTGGCTGGCCACCGCCTCGCGCACCCACGACTCGTTGTCGTACGTGGCGTCGTGGCAGGGACCCGAGCACTGCAGCAGCCCGTAATCGCCCTGCGTATAGAACAGGCGCTCCTTGTCGAAGCCGGAATTTTGGAAACGGTGATCGACGTTCGTGGTGATCACGAAGTAGTCGCGACCGCGCACGAGGTCCAGGAGGTCCGAGTAGGCCTGCCCCGGGCCGGCCTCGTAGCGCAGCAGGGAGATCATGCGGCTCCAAAACGCCCAGCGCTCCTCCGGAGTGGGGAAGGGATAGAAGCCACCCGAGTAGGCGTCTGTAATGCCGCGCTCGGCGCGGAAGTCCGCGAAACGCTCATCGAAAACCGGGCCCGAGTGATTGTCGCCGTCGGCGGCGGGCAGCCCGGCGCCCGCTCCGATCAGGATCGCGTCGGCGCGCTCGATGGCCTCGCGCAGAGTGGTGGGTCGGTTCATGGTGTCTCCTCAATCGTTGACGGGATCAGAGTCCGAGAAGGGCGCGGTACAGGGCCTCGTCTCGGTCACCGAACACGTCGACAATGACGCGTAGCTCAGACGCGCCCGGGGTGCCAGACTCAAGGAAATCGGCGACGGTTGCCACCGCGATACGCGCCGCCTCCTCCTGCGGGAAGCCGAAGACGCCGGTGGAAATGCAGCAGAATGCCACAGTCTCGAGTCCATGTGCTGCTGCCTCCTCCAGACATCGCCGGTACGAGCGAGCTAGCGCCTCCCGGTGCTCATCAGTGAGCTCTCCGCTCACGATGGGGCCGACCGTGTGGATGACGAAGCGCGAGGGCAGATGGAAGCCGGGAGTGAGGACGGCCTCGCCCGTCGGGAATCCCGAGGGGCCGTCGCCGCGTGCGCGCTCAGCCATGACCTCGGCGCATGCCTGCCGCAGTTCGAGCCCGGCTGCGCTGTGGATCGCGTTGTCGATGCACGTGTGCCCGGGCGCTCGGCACCCGAGCAGCGCCGAGTTTGCCGCGTTGACGATTGCGTCGACCTCCAGGCGCGTAATGTCGCCGCGCCACAGGGCAATCCTCGGATGAACCGACGAGGCCGTGGCATCCTCCCAGGTCGCGGTTCCTTTTCGCTCACGCTCGGTGTCGAGAACAATCGCCTCGGCCTCCGGGTAGCCATCGGGCAGGGGAGCAGGATCGCGCATGTTCATGAGGGCGCGCAGGTATGTGCGCTCCTGCGCGATGTCCGCGTGGGTGGGAATCTCGTAGCCCATGTCGTCGGCTAGCAGGTGCAGGGCTGCGTGGACGGCCTCGTGGTAGGTGGTGTGCGCGTGCGTCATGAACCCCTCCGATTGTTTACATGACACATAACTGTGTGAACCCGACGTTTATTCCCTGCCACGCTCGCCTATCGCTCCAGCGCCTCCCCGGCCTCGTACATATGAAACCGGCCCCGGCCTCATGCGAGACCGGGGCCGAAACGTCAGCGCGACTTGCGGATCACTCGTCAGCGGCGCTGGGGTGCGTCATGTCGGCGGGAACGACCCACGCGTCGAACTCCTCGGCGGTCAGGAAGCCCAGCTCGAGGGCGGACTCGCGCAGCGACAGGCCCTTGTGATGCGCGTTCTTCGCGATCTTGGAGGCCTTGTCGTAGCCGATGTGACGGTTCAGGGCCGTCACCTGCATGAGGTTGATGTCCAGGTTGTGCTTGATCTTCTCGTAGTTCGGCTCGATGCCGTACGCGCAGTGCGTGTCGAAGGACACGCAGGCGTCGCCGAGCAGGCGGATGGACTCCAGGACGTTCCACGCCATGACGGGCTTGAAGACGTTGAGCTGGAAGTTGCCCTGCGAGCCGGCGAAGCCGACCGTCGCGTCGTTGCCGAAGACCTGGGTGGCGACCATGGTCATGGCCTCGCACTGGGTCGGGTTGACCTTGCCCGGCATGATGGACGAACCCGGCTCGTTTTCGGGGATCAGCAGCTCGCCGATGCCGTTACGCGGGCCGGAGGCGTACCAGCGCACGTCGTTCGCGATCTTCATGAGGGCGTCGGCAAGGACGCGCAGCGCGCCCGAAACCAGCACCAGCGCGTCGTGCGCGCCCAGGGCGGCGAACAGGTTGTCGGCCTGCTTGAACTCGATGCCCGTCTCCTCGGAGATCTTCTTGGCGGTGAGCTCGCCGAACTTCGGGTGAGCGTTCAGGCCGGTGCCCACAGCAGTGCCACCGATGGCCAGCTCGCGCGCACGGGTGTCGGCGTACTCGATGCCGTCGAGGGCGAAGTCGATCTGAGCAACCCAGCCGGAGATGACCTGGCCCAGGCGGATCGGGGTCGCGTCCTGCAGGTGGGTGCGGCCCACCATGATGACGTCGTCGAACTCCTTGGCCTTCTTGTCCAGCGTGTCACGCAGCTGGCGCACGCGCGGGTACATGTCGTGCAGCTCGGAGACGACCGCGATGTGCATGGCGGTGGGGAAGGTGTCGTTCGAGGACTGGCCGCGGTTCACGTGGTCGTTGGGGTGCACGGGGGACTTGGTGCCCATGGTGCCGCCCGCGAGTTCGATGGCGCGGTTGGAGATGACCTCGTTGGCGTTCATGTTCGACTGCGTGCCCGAGCCGGTCTGGAAGACGACCAGCGGGAAGTTGTCGTCGAGCTTACCGGAGATGACCTCGTCGCCGGCCTGCGCGATGTAGTTCGCGATGTCGGCGGGCAGCTCGCCCAGCTCGGCGTTGGCCAGGGCTGCGGACTTCTTCAGGATGCCGAGGGCGCGCACCATCGGGCGACCCCACACGAACGTGTTGCGGCCGATGTCGAAGTTGTGCAGCGAACGCTCGGTCTGAGCGCCCCAATAGCGGTTCGCGGGGACCTCAACGGCTCCCATCGAGTCGGTTTCGGTGCGGGTTTCTTGTGCCACAGGTGGCTCCTTCGCGTAGGGCTTACGTACCCCTCTAGGATAGCGCCGAGCGTGCTGTGAGGCGTGGGGCACTCGTCCTAGTCTTGCGCACGGGACACGATGTCCAGCCTGCGCAGGAGCAACCACGCGCACGAACACGACAGCGTGACGAGGGACAGTGCGAGGAGGAAGGGCGACAGGGGCATCCAGCCGTACAGGGCGGTGGCGCTGACGGGGGCCACGATCCACGTGATCGCGCCGGTCGCGTTGATGACGCCGGCGATGCCGCCCTGCTCGCGCTCGGTGACAGCCAGGGACGCGCCGGCGGAGTAGCCGGGGGAGGCCATGCCCGAGGCAACGCCCATCGCGAAGGTCGATGCCGCGACCGCCCACAGCGTCGGCGCGAGGGTCAGGCACGTGAGGGCAATAAGGGCGAGCGTCATGCCCGCCCGCAGCAGGGCGCGAGGCCCCCATCCCAGGCGTGGCACGACGACCAGCTGCATGAGCATGGCTCCGGCTGCGTTGGCCAGCAGCATCAGGGCCGTGATCGACACGGCGGGCGCGGGCTCGAGTCCACCACGGTCCTGCACGACGAAACCCATCGTGATCTGAACGACGCCGTTCGCGAAGTAGATGCCGAAGATCGAGGCGATCCACGGGGCGATCCGCCGGTCGGTCCAGCTCACGCGCGGGGGCAGTTCGCCGTCTGTGGTTTCCACGCTCGCGCTGTCCGTCGCCCCCTCAATCGACGAGGCCGGGGTCGCTTCCTCGGGTTCCACGGCCTCACGGGTCAGGTGGGGCAGGCGCCTCCTCGGGTGGGTGGTGCCTCCGTCACGGGGTAGCCAGATCAGGGCAATGGCCAGCGCGATGAGAACGAAAATTGGCGTGGCATGCACGGGTCCAAAGATCCACCACGCGCCCAGCGCCGAGGACACGAGGGAACCGACCATGACGGACAGGTTGATTGCGCCGGAGAACGCGGATGTGCCGCGCACGCGCGACCCCTCGTCCGGGGTCACCTCGGCGACGAGGGCCTGGCCGGTCGGCGGGATCGCCGCGACGGCCGCGCCGAAGAAGGGGCCGCGCGCCGCCATGATGGCCCCCGCCGCGGCAAACGCGCCGATGTAACCGGCTGCGCGCGCCCACACTGCTGCCGAAAAGAGCGTGCCCGCCGTCAGCGCCAGGATCAGCGCCAGCAGAATGACGCGCCTGCGTCCCCAGGCGATCGAGCGGCGCCCCCAGAACTGGCTGAGCGCCGTCACCGCGGCAGCCGCCAGGGACACCGCCGCACCCACGATCCACTCGGGCAGGTCCAGGGCGCGCGAGAGGGGAGCGATCGACACGTTGAGCATGTTCTGCGCCGTGTAGGTAAACAGGGCGATCGCCACGAGCGCGCGCAGCGTCGGATTCGTTAATAAGGGAGAAGAAGGCACAGTGCATCCTACGACGGAGGCCCCGCGCATTGCGCGGGGCCTCCCCAGACAGTTGTTGAATAACACAGAGGTGCGGTAAGAGTTAACGCTGCACCCAGGTGCTCACCTTCCAGCGCGCGTCCCCCGAGCGCTCACGCCACTCGGCATCACTGCGGTTCTCATCCCTGCGCCACAGAGCCGGATCCAGCGGCGGCGCGTACACGAAGGCCGAACCCTCGGGTGCACCCGCGGCCACATCCAACTCCAGGTCGGTCACCACGGCCTCGTCGAGGAAGGGCAGGGTCTGCGCATAGAGCTGCGCCCCGCCCGTGATCCAGATGTAGGGGGCCTGTGTGCGTGCCGTTTCCTCGCGCGCGGCATCCAGGGCTTCCTCGACGGAAGAAACGACGAGCACGCCCTCGGCCATGTACCCGGGCGTGCGGGTGATGACGATGTTTGTGCGGCCCGGCAGTGCGCGGCCCAGGGCCTCCCACGAGCGGCGGCCCATGATGATCGGGCAGCCCATCGTGGAGGCCTTAAAATGACGGAAATCAGCGGGAACGTGCCAGGACATGGCCGTGCCCGACCCAATGATCCCGTTGCTATCCTGGGCCCAAATCGCGGCGAGCTTCGTCATACGGCGACCGGAGCCTTGATCGTCGGGTGATGCTGGTAGTCGACGACGGAAATATCGTCGAAGGAGTACTCGAACATCGACGGAGCCTTTGTCAGCTCCAAGCGCGGGAACGGGTACGGCTCGCGGCTCAGCTGCTCGGTCACCTGCTTCGTGTGGTTGGAGTAGATGTGGCAGTCTCCGCCCGTCCAAATGAAGTCGCCGACTTCCAGGCCCGCCTGCTGGGCGAACATGTGGGTGAGCAGCGAGTAGGACGCGATGTTGAAGGGCACACCCAGGAACATGTCTGCGCTGCGCTGGTAGAGCTGCAGCGATAGGCGGCCGTCAGCCACGTACAGCTGGAAGAACGCGTGGCAGGGCTCGAGCGCCATCTGCGGCAGGTCTCCAACGTTCCACGCGGAGACCACCATGCGGCGCGAATCCGGGTTCGCCTTCACCGTCTCGAGGACCTGGGAGATCTGGTCGATGTGGCGGCCGTCCCCGGCGTTCCACGAACGCCACTGGACGCCGTACACCGGGCCCAGCTCACCGTCCTCGTCCGCCCACTCGTTCCAGATGCGGATCCCGTTGTCCTGGAGCCAGGACACGTTTGACGAACCCGACAGGAACCACAGGAGTTCGCCGACCACCGACTTGAGGTGCACACGCTTCGTCGTGATCAGCGGGAAGCCCTTGGACAGGTCGTAGCGCAGCTGCGCCCCAAACAGGGAACGCGTGCCTGTGCCGGTGCGGTCACCCTTGGGGGTGCCCTCACGCATAATGCGCGCCAGCAGGTCCTCGTACTGGCGGTCGACGGCGCTCACGTCAGTTGATCCGCTCGTTCGTCCATGTGTGCGAGGCCGGCAGAGCCTGGTCGACGACCGAGTGCTCGATCGTGCAATTGCGCTTGATTGCGGCATCGGCGCGACGCTTGAGATCCTCGATCTCCTCGTCGGACAGGGCAGACATGTCCTGGACCAGCTCGACGTCCACGTGCGTGAAACGATCATTCTGCTGGTCGTAGTCAGCGGACACGCCGACGAACTGCTCGAAATCGTCGCCCAGGCGAGCCGCCATGCGGGCATCCGAGCTCATCGCGTTGCAGCCCGCGATCGCGAGCTTGAGCAGATCACCGGGGGAGAAGAGGCCGGGGCCATGACCGATGCGGATCTCGGCGCCGTCCTGGTTGCGGGCGACGTACTGACGCACGCCCGTACGCTGCATGTACAGAGACTTTGGGGTATCACTCATAGTACCATTGTCGCGTAAAAAGGCGCCGTTCGCCCAGACATCAGCGCCGGGCGGGCGGTGTTTTTCCTACAGCGAAGCGCAGTCCTCAGCGATGCTCCTCCAGCCACGAGGTGGCCAGCTCGCGCTCGTGCTCGATAACCGTTCCCGCGTGGGTCGCCGCCTCCCTCTCAATGCGCCCGCCAAACAGCGGAATCCGCACCGACACGTTCCCCTTCACGGCGCGCGTACAGCCATCATCCGCGGGAGAGAGGGCGGAGGCCGCGTCGAAGGAAACGGGCGCACCCTCCACGGTCAGCGTCGAACGCGAACGGGCCACGGCCTCGTCCCTCTTCCATTCCTCCACGAACGTCGCGCGCAGGCTGCCCTTGACAAAACGGGAGGCAGCCGCCGGGATCAGCTCCGGGCGCACGTCACCTGAGAACGTGATGCGGCCACCCTCCACGCTCGCCGTCGTGCTGCCCGGCACCAGGAAGGAACCGAAACGTCGCTCCTGGTAGCCCGGGCTGAGGAACATGGCGACGACTTCGTCAACAGTGCCCGGATAGGTAACAGACTGGGTGAACTCCATGATTCTCCTTCTCTCTGAGGTGGCTGCCGAATCGTGGCCCGGCGCTCATTTACAACTAAGGACCGCCTTTGTGGCCCCGCTCCCACTAGAGTAGAGCCATGCGTAGCCTCATGCAGTTAGCTGAAGAAGCCTCTTCGACACCGCTGTCGGAGCAGGACATTGATTGGCTGCACCTGCTGTTTGCGGACTGGCAGGTGCTCGCTGACCTGGCAGCCGCCGACCTCGTTCTGTGGCTGCCCGCCGACGACGGCAGATTTATCGCCGCCAACCACTGCCGCCCCGCGACCTCGACGACCGTTCACGTCGACGACATCATCGGCCTGCACCTGCCCGCCGCCCGCGAGGTCGACCTGCATCGCGCCATCCAGACCGGCCAGGTTGTGCGCTCGCCCGCTGCGCGCTGGGCGGGCACCTACTCGATGCAGGAAACGTGCGTTCCCGTGTGCCACGACGGGCGCATTATCGCGGTCATCACCCGTGAAACGAACCTGTCCAGCCCCCGCCTGTCCATGGGCTTCGAGGGGTGGACCATCGCCGCGGCCGACACGCTTTGCCAGATGATCGCGCGCGGCGAGTATCCCTACGACTCCACCCCGCAGGTCACCTCCCACGGTGTTCCGCGCGTCCTCGACGGTGCGCTCCTGCTCGATGCAGAGGGGCGCGTCCTGCAGGCTAACCCCAACGCCATGTCGTGCCTGGCGCGCCTGGGTATCCGCCACGACGTGAAGGGCAAGGTCCTGGCCCAGGAGATCACCGACGTGATCGGCGAAGGCACCTTCATCGAGGAATCGATGGCCGTCGTCGTCATGGGGCGGGCCTCCTGGCGTGTCGAGATCGCGGCGAGCGCCTCCACCATTTCCATGCGTGCCCTGCCCCTGCAAAACGGGCGCAAGCGCCTGGGAGCCGTCATCCTCCTGCGCGACGTGTCCGAGGTACGCCGCCACGAGCAGGAACTCATGACGAAGGATGCGACGATCCGCGAGATCCACCACCGCGTCAAAAACAACCTGCAGACCGTGTCCGCGCTGCTGCGACTGCAGTCGCGTCGCTCCAGTGAGGACGCCGTCAAGGTGGCACTCGCGGAGGCTGAGCGCCGCGTCCAGGCCATCGCGACCGTGCACGCTGCGCTGTCCCAGAACGTCGACGAGTCCGTCGACTTCGACGAGGTCGCACGCACAATCGTGCGCATGGCTGGAGCGATAGCGTCCACGGATCACGGCGTCGAGGTCATCACGACCGGAAACTTTGGGACGATTTCCGCCGATCAGGCCCAGGCGCTGGCGACCGTCCTCAACGAGCTGGTCGCCAACTCGGTCGAGCATGGCCTGGCCGACCGTGACGGTCGTATCGAGGTGTGCGCCCAGCGTGAGGGCCTGTCTATGAAGGTCACTGTCGCAGATGACGGTGTCGGCTTCGTGCCGGGAACGCCCATGAGCGGCCTGGGCACGCAGATCGTTCACCAGATGGTGCGCGGCGAGCTGCGTGGCTCTATCGAGTGGGCACCCCGCGAGGGTGGCGGCACGCTCGTGACGCTGTGGGTTAACCTCGATCCCGCCTGACGCGGGGGCGCGAGAACGAACGAGGCCGGGGATCCGTCGTGGATTCCCGGCCTTCGTGCGGTGTATGGTCGCGGTGTTTTCAGCAGCCTGCGCGTCGTGCACGCGCGGCGCGGCGTTTGAGCGAGCGGCGTTCTTCTTCGCTCATGCCGCCCCAGACGCCCGAGTCCTGGTTATTGTCGATTGCCCACTGCAGGCAGATGCCCTTGACGTCGCATTCGCGGCACACGGCTTTCGCTTCGGCCACCTGGCTGATGGCGGGCCCCGTGTTCCCGATGGGGAAGAAGAGTTCGGGGTCGACTGTCAGGCAAGCCGCCTTGCTGCGCCAATCCATGTGTGTTCTCCTTGCGTTACCGTGTGCTGTAGGGACTTCGTGTAGTCGTCTGTCAGTGTCCGCCAGTCGTGGTAGTCGCGCAAGATGTCTGAACAATTCGTGTGGAGAGGTCACTATGCGTCTAGTCACGCTCGGCGAAAAAGCTGGGACTTAGGTGTTAACTGACCCTACGGTCAGTTGGATCGTTGTCAGGGTATCATCCTCCCAGATGAGCCCGCAGGAGGGATTCCATGGGTGTGCTGCAATCGATAGCGGGTACCTGCGGCTCGTGCGCATGAGTCCTCGCATGACGTTGTCCGAGGGGTTGAGTGCAAGCATGCGGTGACCGTCGCGGCGCGTAATTCTGGTCCATGCGTTCTCTGGAATAATCTCGGCAATTGTGGGGGTGGGCCAGCCGTGCGTGGCATGGAGCGCCTCGACGACGCGCATGTCGGAGGGTTCTCCGATAATCACCCAGGGTTTGTCTGTTACCCACCGGATGGGTTCATACTCGGGGCCGATGAGGGCCGGGGCGGAGGCATTACTGACCAACGCTGCAGTCTCCTGAGGGGAGGGAATCCGCCACGCATGACAGACACCATCGGTGCCTTGGAAAACTCCTGTGGGCGGAGGATCGATGGGGACGCATGCGAGGGCCGTCTCCTCGCCCGGGCGGGCCAACAGCGCATGGGCTTCCCCGAGGGAACGCAGGCTACTCGGCTGGATCCCGGCGTGTAGAGCCTCGTCGGCGTCCCTGGCGCGCACGAGCCGCATTGAGAAAGCCCCCATGGCAGCCGACGAGGACGTGAAACGTCCTGAGAACGCCGCAACGAGGATGACGCCGGACCGAGCGGCACCCGTCAGCAGCGACGACCAGAGTTCCTCAGCCTGGGGGAGTGACAGCGCCTGAGCCAGAGACGAGCGCAGAGCGGTCACATCCGAAATCGCTAGCACCGCGGGGCCGTGCGCACGGATCCCCTCGACGAGGTCGATGGCACCCAGGTCACGCGGGGAAAGCCGCGAGGAAGCGCCAGGGACTGCCTCGTCCCCGATGACGTGCAGAGGCAGCCGACTTGCCCCTGCGATCCTCGCAGCAATCGAGCGCGCCCATCGAGATGCCAACGCCGCCTCGTGAGCGCTCGTCTGGATCTGGACAGAGCCTCCCTCCCACACCAGCGGCGAATGAGACTCGATGCCCTCAACCAGCCCAAGAACGACGGACCCCAGCGCAGCGCCGCCGTTTTCGCCCTGCTCCTCCCAGGCCTCGTCGATCTGAGTCCACGTGAGAGAACCCGGGAGCGCGGGTACCCACAGCGGGGCGGCGCTCGCGGCGGGCCAGCGCGCCGCGCACTCGGACACGACCGCGGCGACGTCGGCCATGTAAGACAGCTGGAGCGTGCCCACTCCCGCGAGTACTGCGCGCCCGGGGACACGGGGCAGGGACGAGGCCCGGGCATCGCCCAGGATGTCCGTGGAGTCGGGGGCGCTCACGCATCGCAGGGCCAAACGAATGTCCATGTTGGCGCGCATCGATGCGTTGATCGCCCCCGACGGGCGCTGCGTCGCGGCGATCAGATGCAGGCCGAGGCTCCGGCCCTGAGCGGCCAGACGCAGCAGGACGTCCATCGAGGAGGGATGGGTGTCGGCCAGGACGCGGAACTCGTCGATGGCGACGATGAGGCGCGGGGGAGGCTGCGGGGTGTGGGCGGGATCCTCCTCGTAGGTGCGCTCCCAGGCCGTCAGATCCGGCACGCCCAGATCGCTCAGCTCCGCTTCGCGCCGTGCTAGGACCGAGGCGATACCGTCCAGGGCGCGCGACGTGGCCCCCGCGTCCAGGTCGGTGAGCAGCGCCTGCGTGTGGGGGAGGTCCGCCAGGCGCGCGAAGGTGGAGCCGCCCTTGTAGTCAATGAGGATGAAACGTACGGAGGCGGGCGAATAACAGTGAGCGATGGAGGCGAGCCAGCCGAGCAACGCCTCCGACTTGCCCGAGCCCGTGCAACCAGCGACGAGGGCGTGTGGGCCGTCCGTGACGAGGTCTAATTCGACGGGTCCCGCCTCGGAGTGGCCGATGACGACGCTGAGCGTACCCGAATGCCCGCGGGCAGCATCCGGGTCCCAGTCCACGCGCTCGGGCAGAGAGTCCTCACTGGTCGTTCGTGTCACGGTCCACCACCAGCGCGTCGAGACTGGCCGCTCATCGGTGACGCACACGCGGGCGCACCACGAGGGCAGCTCGGCAACGCGCGCCGCGTAGCCGATGTGTAGGGCGGAGGCCGCCTTGTCGTTCGCCCCGCCACGTGCGCAGTATGGACATTCCTCTTCCCCGGTCACGTGGATGTCGAGCCCCGGGTATCCCAGCAGTACGGGGGAGTGGGAGCGCCACCAGACGCGTGCCCCGCCAAGCTGCGCGGCCACCTGCCCCGCACACCACAGCGCGCACTCGGCACCGTACTCGCCCACGATGCCCAGCGACGCGGCGTCACCCGGCTGGGAGGATGACGCCGTGGCAGCCAGGATCACGCGACGCCCGAGCCGCGTCGCTCGCCCCGGCCAGACGGCGGCCCTCGGGATGCGCGTAGACTCACCCGAGGCAGGCAGCGAGGCAAGGACGAGGGCGAGCGCGGCCCCGTCCCATCCTCGCCGACGCCTGCGTGTACGCAGGACCATCACGACCGCCACGACGCAGGCGATGGCCGCGACGACCCCGGCGAGCGTCCAGAGCACTCGCGGGGACGCGGCCAAGGTGTGCAGGCGCCAGGCCATGAGGCCGCCCATGACGACGAGGGAGACGAGGGGTGCTCCGCGCAGGAGAGAGGATCCTGAGAAGACACCACGGCCTCGTTGATCGATGCCCGGCCACGTGAGTGCCCGGGGGCGGCCTCGCACCTCGAGAGTGTCTCCCCCCAGGCGCACGCGCTTGCCCGGGGCGAGCCGTTTGCGTCCGCGAAGTCGGTGCCATCCGCGCATTCGCGTGTGCACCCGTATGGGCGACGTGTGTGGAGACGCGCGCAGGCAGGCGCGCCCACCTCGCGTGGAAAACTCGGCGTGCTCGCGTGCAACGCTCGCGCAGGACAGGGGAACGTCTCCGGCTCTGCCCACGGTGCCCGGCGCGAGAACGAGGCCGACGTCGGGTCCGTCGACGCACGCCAAGTGCAGGTCGGTGCGCAGGGCCGCGCGTGCCAGGCATTTGCTGTCGCTCATACCTCCACGATCCCGCCGTGCCCGCGCATCTTCAAGCGGCGCCGCGCGCCCTGTGGATAGCGGCGCGACACGCGAGGCCCCTGTGGATAAGTGCTCCGGGCGCGCGAGCGTGTGGATAACGCCACCGGCGACGCTCGTGAGCGTTCCGAACCCCGACCGAGACAGCTGCGAAATGCAAGAATGGACCCTATGCATGACGACACGTTCGAGACGACTCGCGACCGCTACAACGACCTGGTGACGCGCATCGAGGAGGCGCGTGCTGCCTACTACGACCGCGATGCGCCGACGATCTCGGACGCGGACTACGACCGCATGTATCGTGAGGTCGAACAGATCGAGGAACGCTTCCCGCAGCTGCGCGGTGCCGACTCGCCCACGATGAGCGTGGGCGGCAGCGTCGACTCCGGCTTCTCCGAGGTGCGCCACCTCGCCCAGATGATGTCCCTCGACGACGTGTTCTCCCTCGAGGAACTTGCCGGGTGGGAGACACGAATGGCCGAGGCCACCGGCATCACCGACCTCGAGATGACCACCGAGGTCAAGGTCGACGGCCTGTCCATCAACCTCCTCTACGAGAATGGCCGCCTTGTGCGCGCCGCGACCCGAGGCGACGGTTACGTCGGCGAAGACGTCACCGCCAACGCGCGGACCATCGCCTCGATCCCGCAGACCCTCACCGGCACCGCCCCCGCCCGCATCGAGGTGCGCGGCGAGGTCTACTTCCCGGTCGCCGACTTCGCAGCCTTCAACGAGGCCCGCGTCGAGGCTGGGGAAAAGACCTTCGTCAACGCGCGCAACGCCGCCGCCGGCTCCCTGCGTCAAAAGGATCCCGCAGAGACCGCCAAGCGTCCCCTCGCGATGGTCGCCCACGGCATCGGCTTCGTCGAGGCCGGGGATGAGTTCACCGAGCCGACCACCCAAATGGGCTGGTACGAGCAGCTGCGCGAGTGGGGCCTGCCCGTCTCTCCCTACACCCGCCTGCTGACGGGCCGAAAGGCCATTGAGGAGCGCATCGCCGAGATCGGCGCGGACCGCCACGGCCTTGTCCACGAGATCGACGGCGTCGTCGTCAAGATTAACGACCTGTCCCTCCAACGCTCGCTCGGATCCACCTCGCGCACGCCGCGGTGGGCTGCCGCCTACAAGTTCCCGCCCGAAGAGGTCCACACGCGCCTGCTCGACATCCGCGTACAGGTGGGCCGCACGGGCCGCGTGACCCCCTACGGCGTCATGGAATCCGTGCTGGTCGCAGGCTCGAACGTCGCGCGCGCAACCCTGCACAACGCCCAGGAAGTCGCCCGCAAGGGCGTCCTCATCGGCGACCTCGTCGTCCTGCGTAAGGCCGGCGACGTCATCCCCGAGATCGTCGCCCCCGTCGAGGACGCGCGCAACGGCTCCGAACGCCCCTTCGTCATGCCCACGCAGTGCCCCTCCTGCGGGACCCCTCTCGTGCAGGAGAAGGAAGGCGACGTCGACCTGCGCTGCCCGAACAAGGGTGCTTGCCCCGCGCAGATCACCGAGCGCCTCGCTCACGTCGGCGCGCGCAGCGCCCTGGACGTTGAGGGCCTCGGCGACGAATCCGCCCTGGCCATGACACAGCCCGACAACGACCGCGACGAGGTGGCCGCCGCCCTGGTCGCCGGCCACAGTGTCACGCTGGAGGACGGCACCGTCCTCACCCTCGAGGGCGGACGCGAGCTACCCCACGGCGAGCAAATCACCCGCGCCGAAGAACTCCTGCCCGCCCCACAGGCCCCCGTCCTGCGCACCGAGGCCGCGCTCTTCGATGTGCGCGCCGAGGATCTGCGCGACGTCATGGTGTGGAAGCCCGTGAAACAGAAGGGCGAGGAAACCGGAGACTGGAAGCAAGTCCGCTATTTCTGGACGAAGGCCTACAAGCCCCGCAAGCTACGCGGCCAGACCGTCTTCGAGCCCATCGAGCCTGCCGCTTCCAAGGGCACCGAGAAAATGCTCGCCGAGCTGGACAAGGCCAAGAGTCAGCCCCTCGCGCGCGTCCTCGTCGCCCTGTCCATCCGCCACGTCGGCCCCACGGCGGCCCGCGCGCTCGCGGATACCTTCCGATCGATGGACGCCCTGCGCGCCGCCTCGGTCGAGGAGCTCTCCGCCGTCGAGGGAGTGGGCGAGGAAATCGGACGCTCCCTGCGCGACTGGTTCACGGTCGACTGGCACCTGGAGGTGCTGGAGGCGTGGGCGCGAGCGGGCGTGCGCATGGCCGACGAGGCGCCTGAGGCAGCCTCGGACGTGCTCGCGGGACTCACCATCGTCGTCTCGGGTGCGATGCCCGGCTACGACCGCGAGGGAGCCAAGGAAGCGATCACGTCGCGCGGCGGCAAGGCCGCGGGTTCCGTCTCGAAGAAGACTTCGCTCGTCGTCGCGGGACCCGGCGCGGGATCGAAGGCCGCGAAGGCCGAGGCCCTCGGCGTCCCCGTCATCACCGAGCAGCAGTTCGCGGACCTCCTCGAGGGAGGCCTAGCGGCCGTCGGCCTGTAACGAGGCCGGGGCGGGGTACTCAGACGAGCGGCTCGAAGGGGCCCAGGAGCACCTCGCCGACGCGGGTGAGCCACGAGCGTTTCTCCCACTCGTCAATCGTCAAGCGGCGGGCCGTCGTCAGGTCGTTCGCGAAAATCTCCTCCATACGCGCGGCCAGCGGGCGCGAATAGAACTGCAGGCAGACCTCGTAATTGCCACGCATCGACAGGCGATCAATGTTCGCCGTGCCAATCGTCGACCAGCGCCCATCCACCGTCATCGTCTTCGAGTGCACCATCGCGTGTTGGTACAGCCAGATCTCCACGCCCTCGCGCAACAGCTCCCCGTAGTAGGGGCGCGCCACCCAGTCCGCCATGATGTGATTCGAAAACTCTGGGATCAAAACCTGAACGCGAACGCCCCGGCGCGCGGCGGCGATCAAGGACGCCAAGACCTCGTGATCCGGAATGAAATACGCCGTCGTAATCAACACGCGATCCGTCGCCCGCTCAATCGCGTCGATATACATGCCCCGAATTGGATAGAGCAGCGAATGCGGCAGGTTGAACTGCGCGGTCACATCCGCGCTCCACGCGCGTGCCCCCTGATCGGGCAAATACGGAGAATCAACGGGCCGGAAATGGTTCCAGAAATCAACGAAACCGTTCTCCAGCTCCCACACGGCCTCGCCTGTGATGCGCACGTGCGTGTCACGCCACTCGTTCGCGAAGGGATCGCCGATGTTGTAGCCGCCCACGAAGCCGACGTTGCCGTCAACCACCAGGATCTTGCGGTGATCCTGGCCCGTGCGGCGAATATTGAGCGTAAAGAAACCCGACCGCAGGGTCGGGAACTTACGCACGTGCAGGTTCGGCATGTCAGGGAACTGGTAGAAACGCGGATCCTGGTTCAGGACGCCGAAACCATCCCACACGCAAAACACCTCGACACCGCGCTCCGCGGCCGCGAGCAGCGCATTCTTGAACCGCTTCCCCCAGTAGTCAGAGCGCCAAATAAAAGTCTCGAAATAAATGTGATGCGTCGCCCCTTCAATGGCCTCCAGCATGTCCGCGTACAGGGAGGTTCCCTCCGTGTACGTGCGTGCCACGGTGTTGCCGATTGGTGTGTCGGCGGGAGGCAGCGTCGGGAAACCGTGCACGCCGCCGGGAATACGGGCGGTGCGCATGCGGTCAATCGCATGAACGGTCACGATAGCCGCCGCCTGGGCGGCAGCCACCGCAAGACCTACTTTTTTGACCACAGACCACGTCTGTCTGGTGAGTTGGCGTCGCTGTGAAAAGGTCATACGGGTAGGATGCCACACATGTCACGCATTAGTACTGACGAGGTCGCCCGCGTCGCGGGTCTGGCCCATATCGCATTGACCGACGAGGAAATCACGCGTTTCGCGGGTGAACTTGACGCAATCGCGGACGCCGTCTCGAAGGTGTCGGAGGTTGCCACACCCGAGGTTCCCGCCACGTCCCATCCGATTCCACTGACCAACGTGTGGCGCGAGGACAAGGTCGGGCAGACCGTGGACCGCGATGAGGTACTCGCTCAGGCACCCGCCGCGCAGGACGGTATGTTCCTGGTTCCGCAGATTCTGGGGGAAGACTGATGAACGAGCTGCTGAAGAAGAGCGCCCTCGAGCTGGCGGACATGCTGGCCGACGGCCAGATCACCTCCGTCGAGCTGACCCAGGCGTGCCTGGACCGCATCGACGCCATTGAGGATCGCGTCAACGCCTTCATTACCATCGACCGCGAGGGTGCGCTGGCGACCGCGGCTGACGTGGACGCGCGCCGCGCAGCGGGGGAGACCCTGCACCGCCTGGCGGGCGTGCCCATCGCTGTCAAGGACAACGTGGTGACGCGCGGCCTGCGCACCACCTGTGCGTCGAAGATCCTAGGCGACTGGGAGCCTCCCTACGACGCGACCGTCACCACTAAGATCAAGGAAGCCGGCCTGCCCATCGTCGGCAAGACCAACATGGACGAGTTCGCCATGGGGTCGTCCACTGAGCACTCCGCGTTCGGCGCGACCAAGAACCCGTGGGACACCGAGCGTATCCCCGGTGGTTCCGGCGGCGGCTCAGCCGCGGCTGTTGCGGCCTACATGGTGCCCCTGGCCCTCGGTTCTGACACGGGCGGCTCGATCCGCCAGCCCGCGTTCGTGACCGGCACGGTCGGCGCGAAGCCCACCTACGGCGCGGTGTCACGTTACGGCCTGGTGGCCATGGCCTCGTCCCTGGACCAGATCGGCCCCGTCACCCGCACGGTCGCCGACGCGGCCGCCCTGACTGAGCTGATCGGCGGCTACGACCCCCACGACTCGACCTCGCTGAACGAGCCGGTTCCCGCGCTCACGCAGGCCGTCGAGGCCGTCGCCGCGCAGGGCTCCATGAAGGGCCTGAAGGTCGGCGTCGTCAAGGAGCTGAGCGGCGAGGGCTACCAGCAGGACGTCATCGACGCCTTCAACGCCACCGTCGAGAAGCTGCGCGAGGCAGGCGCCGAGATTGTTGAGGTCTCCTGCCCGCACCTGGAGTACTCGCTGGGTGCCTACTACCTGATTATGCCCGCCGAGGTCTCCTCGAATCTGGCCCGCTTCGACGGCATGCGCTACGGCATTCGCGTCGAGCCCACCGAGGGTCCCGTGACCGCCGAGCGCGTCATGGCCGCCACCCGCGAGGCCGGCTTCGGTGACGAGGTCAAGCGCCGCATCATCTTGGGCACGCACGTGCTCTCCGCTGGCTACTACGATGCCTACTACGGCAGCGCGCAGAAGGTGCGCACGCTCATCCAGCGCGACTTCGACGCGGTGTTCGAGCAGGTCGATGTCCTCGTGTCCCCGACGGCCCCCGAGACGGCCTTCAAGTTCGGCGAGAAGACCTCCGACCCGCTGGCCATGTACCTCTACGACGTCGCGACGATCCCCGCGAACCTGGCGGGTATCCCCGGCATGAACGTGCCCAACGCGGTGTCCTCTGAGGGCCTGCCCATCGGCTTCCAGGTGCTGGCCCCCGCGCGCGGCGACCTGGTCATGTACAAGGTGGCGTCCCTGGTTGAGGCGCTCAGCGACGACGTCGCGGGTCAGTGCCCCGCAGCTAACTGGGAGGAAAAGTGATGACTGAGCTCATGGATTACGACGAGGCGGCCCGCCGCTTTGACCCGGTTCTCGGCATTGAGGTGCACGTCGAGCTGGGCACCACAACCAAGATGTTCGACGCCGCTCCCAACGCGTTTGGTGGCGACCCGAACACCTACGTGACCCCCGTGTCGCTGGGTCTGCCTGGCTCCCTGCCGGTCGTCAACCACAAGGCCGTCGAATACGCCATCAAGATCGGCCTGGCCCTGAACTGCGAGATCGCGGAGTACTGCCGTTTCGCGCGTAAGAACTACTTCTACCCGGACCTGACGAAGGCTTTCCAGACCTCCCAGTCTGACGAGCCGATCGCGCACGACGGGTACGTCGACGTCGAGCTTGAGGACGGCACCATGTTCCGCGTGCAGATTGAGCGCGCACACATGGAGGAGGACGCGGGCAAGAACACGCACATCGGTGGCGCTGACGGTCGTATCCAGGGCGCGGACCACTCGCTCGTGGACTACAACCGTGCGGGCGTGCCGCTCGTGGAGATCGTGACCCGCCCGATTGAGGGCGCCGGCGAGCGCGCGCCCGAGGTGGCCGCCGCCTACGTGCAGGCCCTGCGCGACATCTTCCGTGCCCTCGACGTGTCCGAGGCCCGCATGGAGCGCGGCAACGTGCGCGCCGACATCAACGTCTCGCTGCGCCCGACACCCGAGTCCCCCCTGGGGACGCGCACCGAGACGAAGAACGTGAACTCCTTCCGCGGTATCGCGTCGGCCGTGCGCTACGAGATGCAGCGCCAGGCCCAGATCCTGGCCGATGGCGGCACGATCCTGCAGGAGACCCGCCACTACCACGAGGAGGACGGCTCCACGTCGTCCGGCCGTGAGAAGTCGGATTCCGAGGACTACCGCTACTTCCCCGAACCCGACCTGGTGCCGATCCGCCCGGATCGCGCGTGGGTCGAGGAACTGCGAGCCTCGCTGCCGGAACTCCCCGTCGCCAAGCGCCGCCGCCTGCGCTCCGAATGGGGGTATGCGGACATGGAGATGCGCGACGTCATCAACGCCGGTGCCCTCGAACTCATCGAGGCCACGGTTGCCGCTGGCTGCGATCCCGCCTCCGCCCGCAAGTGGTGGATGGGTGAGATCTCGCGCCGCGCCAAGGAGCGCGAAGTCTCCCTCGACGAGGCCGGGGTCAGCCCCGCTCAGGTCGCGCAGCTCCAGGGTCTCATCGACTCTGGCCGCATCAACGACAAGCTGGCGCGCCAGGCCCTCGAAGGCGTCCTCGCGGGCGAAGGCGACCCGACGCAGGTCGTCGAGGCCCGAGGCCTCGAGGTCGTCTCCGACGACGGCGCTCTGACGGCGGCCGTCCAGGAAGCCCTGGACGCCCACCCCGACATCGTCGCGAAGATCAAGGGCGGCAAGGTCCAGGCGGCCGGCGCCCTCGTCGGCGCGGTCATGAAGGCCACCCGCGGGCAGGCTGACGCCGCCCGCGTGCGCGAGCTGATCATGGAGATGGTCGGCGCCTGAGGTTTACCCTCGCGAGCCTCACGGGGGCCGGGATCACGTGCGATCCCGGCCCCCGTCGCATCCCGGCGACGCTTCCACCCAGGGGAGGAGGACAACAGCGCGAGCACCCCGGCCTCGTCAATGAGCGTTCTCTCATGTCCACGTTGTGACCTTCCCCTACCGGCGTCATGCCAAACTTCCCTAGGATGAACAACTGAGGACAGCCGGGCCACCTGGCCAGGCGCCCAACGAAAGGACAGACATGCGCACTTCGCCGTCGTACACCGCCTCATACCGCATCGAGGTGGATGAGAAGATCACCTCGATCGCGTCGATCGTCGACGCGGTCTCCGCCACCGGAGCGGAGATTAAAGGCCTCGACGTGGCCGACTCCGACCGTGGGCGCATCACCATGGACCTCACCTGCGACATGCGCGATTCCGAGCACCGCCGCGAAGTACGCGATGCCATCAACTCCCTGCCCGGTGTCTCCGCCGACTCCGTCTCCGACCAAACCTTCATGAGCCACATCGGCGGCAAGGTCGAAATCCACTCCAAGGTGCCGCTGCGTAACCGCGACGACCTCTCCCGCGCCTACACGCCCGGCGTCGCCCGCGTGTGTACCGCCATCCACGACATGCCTCAGAAGGCCCACCTGCTCACCATGAAGGCCAACACGGTCGCGGTCGTCTCCGACGGCACCGCCGTGCTCGGCCTGGGTGACATCGGCCCCGAGGCCGCCCTGCCCGTCATGGAAGGCAAGGCCGTCCTGTTCAAGGAATTCGGTGGCGTCGACGCCTGGCCCGTCGTCCTGGATACCAAGGACACCGAAGAGATCATTTCCATCGTCAAGGCCATCGCCCCCGCTTACGGCGGCATCAACCTCGAGGACATCTCGGCACCCCGCTGCTTCGAGATCGAAGAGCGCCTGCGCGCCGAACTCGACATCCCCGTCTTCCACGACGACCAACACGGCACCGCCATCGTCGTCCTCTCCGCGCTCATCAACGCACTCAAGATCGTGAACAAGAAGATCGAAGACGTGCGCATCGTCGTCTCCGGCGTCGGTGCCGCCGGCAACGCGATCATCCGCCTCCTGCTCGCCCAGGGCGCGCGCGACATCATCGGCTGCGGCCGCGACGGCGCGCTGTCCGGCGACGCCACCGAAGGCATGCACCCCTCCCGCAAGGCCCTGGCCGAGGCGACCAACCCCCGCCACGTCCACGGCTCCCTCAAGGATGTCCTCAAGGGTGCCGACGTCTTCATCGGCGTCTCTCACGGCAACATCCTCGAGCCCTCCGACATCGAGACGATGGCCGATGATGCCATCGTCTTCGCGCTGGCCAACCCCACGCCCGAGGTCGACCCCATCGGTGCCGGCAAGTACGCCGCCGTCGTCGCGACCGGCCGCAGTGACTACCCGAACCAGATCAACAACGTCCTGGCGTTCCCCGGTCTCTTCCGCGGGCTCCTCGACGCCAAGGTCAAGGAGATCACCACCGAGGTCCTGCGCGTGGCCGCAAACGCCATCGCGTCCGTCATCTCCGAGGACGAACTCAACCCGTCCTACATCATCCCCGGCGCCTTCGATAAGCGCGTCGCCCCCGCTGTCTCCAAGGCCGTACGCCGCGCCGTGCGTGATCTGCCGACCGTGGACATCCCGGTTCAGC
>NZ_JAPWCL010000028.1:0-28097 GCF_041433955.1 Pauljensenia sp. 20925_1_25
CTGTCCCGCACGTAAACCCGCTGTTCCGCATGTTAACCCGCTGTTCCGCATGTGGGCGGGGTCGCCCAGGCTCGGAATAGCGGGTTCACGTGCGGATGAGATGGCCCGGGTTCGGAATAGCGGGTTCGCGTGCGTATCACGGGGATGGAGGCGCATGGTGAGCGGATTGTGCGCAATGGCTTTGCGCTTCGGCGACATGGTTCAGGTGGTCAGCCCAATGCACCCTCACGTAGTGCACTCCTGCAGGCCCCAGACGGCAAGAAGAGGACACCAAGGCACATGATGGATGAACCCCAGCAACACGACATGTCCTATAACCAGGCTATTGTGGGCGCATGGGAACGACCGAGACAGGCCCCGATGGGTCTGTGAGCTATCTCTTCACCTCGAAGAATTTAGCGTATCGACAAAAGCTCTACAGGTGGCTCATTATCGGCTGCTGGGTCCTGATGGGTTACGCGTGTGTCGGCGTCATCGTCTTCATAGACGATTGGGGGCAGTGGAGGTTCTATGGCGGTTTCGCCGCGATGGGGCTCCCGCTTCTGGTGCTCTTCTTCTCGTTGCGCTTCGTGTGGGCGTTGTTGCGACGTCTTGTGCGAGTGGTCTGTGGGCGGGCGTCGGGGGGCGTGGTGGCGCCCCTCCTGGGACTCGGGGTCGTTGGTTGCGTGCTGTGGTTGGTCTGGCATATCTCGTTCATGTACCAGTGGCCCTACATAGAGGACTGGCATCGGGGGACTGTGCGGCACGAGAACGTGGCCTGCCAGAACTTCCATACCGAACTGAGCACAGGCAAGAGGTCGCATCGCGAATATGTGTTCGACCTGGTCGCCGAGAACGGCACCGAGTGGAGCTACCGCATTCGCGCATCAGTTATGAAAGAGAAGGCTGAGGATGATCGGGAACCTTACGCGTCCGTCTACTACACCTGCAAGGGTGAGGAGGATGGGCTGAGTATCGTGCTCTATGAGCACACGGGCATCATTACCGAGGCGTGGACGAACCAGGCGGGTCAGGTGCACTGAGCGCTCGTTCCTCCAAAAAATTGCATGCAATCCCCCTTCCCCCTGACCCGCGTGCCCCTGGCAAGCCAAGGGGAGTAAACGGTGGGGCCGCGCGAATCGTCGCGCGGCCCCACCGTGAAGTCTGACATACTCAGTGCTCGCCCTCGTGCTCCTTGAGGCGCTCGTAGGAACGACGAATCTCAGCCTCCGCTTCCTCGCGGCCGACCCAGTGTGCGCCCTCGACGCTCTTGCCGGGTTCGAGGTCCTTGTAGACCTCGAAGAAGTGCTGGATTTCAAGGCGGTGGAATTCCGAGACGTCGTCGATCTCAGTGCGCCACGATGCGCGCTGGTCGGATGCGGGGACACACAGGACCTTGTCGTCGCCGCCCTTCTCGTCGCGCATGCGGAACATGCCGAGTGCGCGGCAGCGGATCACGCAGCCGGGGAAGGTGGGTTCTTCGAGGAGCACCAGTGCGTCCAGGGGGTCGCCGTCTTCGCCCAGGGTGTCGTCGATGAACCCATAGTCGTCCGGGTAGCGGGTCGACGTGAAGAGCATGCGGTCGAGACGAATGCGTCCGGTTTCATGATCAATCTCGTACTTGTTCCGATTCCCCTTGGGAATCTCGATGGTGACATCGAACTCCATGGTCGAACCTTCCATTGTTAGCCCCGCAATTCGGGGGTCCGATTGGTTGTGTGCGAGCATGGGCGGGTAACCTAGATGCCTAGGTAACCACGAAGGGATATTCATGCATCGCACGTCTATGGGGCCAATTGTAAGCGCTAGCGCAGCGCTTGTGGCGGCAGTCGCCTTTTTGAGCGCTGGCTGCACACCCTCCTCGGTCCCCACCCCCAAGGCAGTACCGACTGCCGCCACGCTTGAGCCGGCCAGCGCGTCGGTGCCCGCCCAGGCCTCGGGCAATCCGGTGAGTGAAACCCAGCTCGCGCAGCTGTGGCGGCCTGTCGCTGTTGGCGCGGATAAAGGCGATTACACCGCGTGGGGCGTTGTTGTGGATGCGCAGACGGGCGACATCCTCCTCGACGAGGACGCGGCTATTGGCCACACGCCCGCGTCCACCACGAAGACTCTTGCCGCTTTCAGCGCTCTCAAGCACCTGGATCCGACGACGACGCTGACGACGAGCACACTTCTGAGCGGCGACAATCGCACCCTGTTCCTCGACTCTGAGGGCGATCTGCTCCTGGGTGCGGGTGAGTCTGAGGAGACCGAGGTGTCGGGCCGCGCCGGCCTGCAGACTCTTGCAGACAAGACGGCGGCGGCCCTCACCTCGCGCGGTATTACATCCGTCACTTTGAACTGGCGGGGGACCCTCTTCGAGGGGGATTCGCACCTGCCCGCCTGGGACGCGCAGGAGGTTGGCGGCTACGAGGGGCACGTGGGTCCGATGGCGATTGACGCCGGGCGTACCGCCCCGGGCGCGTATGCGTTCCATGAGGATGCCCCCGGCTATGTTGCGCAGGTGTTTGCGAAGGCCCTGACGTCGTCGGGCGTCGCAGTGAAACTCGGCAAGGACGGGGAGGCGCCCACCGGAGGTGAGACCCTTGCGTCCGTGTCCTCGGCGACGATGGGGGAGCAGCTGCGCTGGATGCTGGCGCACTCTGATAACACGCTCGCGGATCAGTACTGCCGCCTCGCGGCGAGCGCTGCTGGCCAGCCCACGACGTACGCGGGCGCGGTCGCCATGGTGAAGGCTGACCTGGTGGAGGCCAGCATCCCCACCAGAGGTATGATCCTGGAGGATTGCTCGGGTCTGTCCACGAACGACAAGCTCAGTGCGAACACGCTCGTCGGTGTCCTGAAGGCCTCGTACGAGGCGCAGGGGAGCCAGGGGGACCTGATTCGCCTCCTGCCCTGGGCTGATCTGGTTGGCACGCTCTCGGATCGTATGACGGACGAACCCGCCGCTGGTAACGTTCAGGCGAAGACGGGTGCGCTTCAGGGTGTGACGACGCTGTCGGGCAGCGTGAGGACGCAGAGCGGTCGCGTTCTCCTGGTGGTCATTGGCCACGACCTGGTCGAGGATGGCGCGTTGCCCACACGCTGGCGTTTGGACAGGTTTGAGGAAGGTCTTGCCGAGCTAGACTGAGTCCATGGAAATGCCGTTTGGACCGCGCGACGTCGCGGGAGTTCTCGCTTCGATGTCCTACGCTGGCCCGTCGGCCTCGCGCGTGGGCGCGTCCGCGGTGGTGGCGCGCCTGCGCCGCTCGGCGGATTGGTCGAGTCGCAGGCTCGCGAAGCTGTCCACGTTGTCCGAGGCCTCGGCGACCGTGGCGGCATCCCGCACTGTCGTCGTGGACCGTCGAGGGCTGATTCGCAGGGTGGGTGCGGTCCTGGATCGTTTCGAGGACACGCGCACGCCGATGGTTCTCGCGGTCGAGGCCGTGGTCCTGCGCGCGCTCGCGAAGAGTGCGACCGGCATTTGGGATGTGTCGTCCGGCTGTAGCGTGCTCGTGGCACCGAACGTGCTGGCGGATGCGCAGCGCTATGCGTTGGATCAGACGGATTGGTGTCGCTGGGTGTCCCTGTGCACGGGGCTGCGCGGCGTGCATCTGACGCATGCACCTCACCTGGTGACTTACGTCGCTGATCTTGTCCGCGCGCTGCCGGAGCGCAGTGATGAGCTGGTACGCATTGTGTTGCTGTTGGATGCGTTGCCGACGGCTGAGATGGAGGTGTTGACTCCGCGCGATCTGCCGTCGATTCATTGGCTGCGCACGCATCGCGCGCACGCGGGTGGCGTCGCTTTGGTCCGTGCGTGCGCGGCGGCGGGCATGCCGCTGTCGGGGGTTGAACTCTTGCAGGCCCAGACCGAGGGCTTCGCGCGCACGGTCGTGCGCGAGGGTGCGATTGCGACGCTGTTGTCCAGCGTCGAGGCCCTGCCGAGCGCCCACGAGTACGCCGAACCTGCGGCGTGGCTGGCGCGTGTGCGCTGACGCCTCCCGCTTGGTGGGAGCGAACCCTCGGGGTTGCCTGCGTGCCTGCTCGCTTGCGGTGCGCTCGTGCTTGCGCTCGTTTATTGACGAGGCCGGGGTCCCTCCCGCTGTCATCGTTGGCCTGTCGGGTGGTGCGGATTCGCTGGCGCTTACCCTGACGGTGATTGATGTGGCGTCGCGTGCGGGCATTGAGGTGGTGACGCTGACGGTCGACCATGGTCTGCGGGCGGGCAGCGCTCACGAAGCGCGCCGCGTCGCGGATCTCGCTGCATCCCTCGGGGCGCGCGCACTCGTGGAGACCGTCCGCGTCGATGGGAGGGGAGGCCCCGAGGCCTCGGCCCGTGACGCTCGTCTCGCCGCCTTGCGCTCTCTTGCGCTCCGCGAGGGGGCACCCGTGCTGCTGGGGCACACGATGGACGATCAGGCGGAGACCGTGCTGCTGCGCCTCGCGCGCGGGTCCGGCCCCTCGTCGCTGCGCGCGATTGCGCCGGTTCGCCGCGACGAGGACGGGGTGACGTGGCTGCGCCCGCTGCTGGGTCTGCGCCGCGCCGACACGGCGGGTGCCTGCGCGCAGGCGGCCCTCACGCCTCTCGAGGATCCGACGAACGCCATCGACGGACCCTGGCGTGCCGCCGATGGCAGTGCCCTGCGTCGCAGCGCTGTGCGTCATAGCGCGATCCCTGCCCTGGCCTCGGCCCTGGGGGTGGACCCCGTGCCGGCCCTCGCCCGCACGGCCGCCCTGTGCGCGGCCGACGACGACGCCCTGAGTGAGTGGACGCGTGGCCTCCTGGCTGTGAGCTGCGAGGCCTCGCCCGCGGCGGGGGAAGGGTGCCTCGCCCTGGTGGTGTCCGAGGTGTCAGGCGCTCCCCGGGCCGTGCGCGCCCGCGCGCTACGCGAGGTGGCTAGCCGGGCAGGAATCCGCTTATTGTCGGGGGTTCACGTGGACGCCCTCGACGACTTGATCGTTGCTTGGAGGGGGCAGGGGCCGATCCCGCTGCCGGGCGGCAGGGCCACGCGCGTCGGTCGCGGCACGCAGGCCCGTATCCTCTTCGAGGCGCGCTCTCCCGAGCCGACCCGAGACGGCGGATGATACCCAGGCCTGCCGAGGCCTCGTCGCTGCGATCCCACTCGCTCGGTCGCACGCGTGCGTGCGGAAGTTTGTCAGTGGAGGCCGCGGTGTGCGCAGGACGCATGCCGGCTCCCTCGGGCGCTCGGAGCGGGCAAGCGTGACCACACGGTGTTGCGCTGACAGTGAGAATAGATGCCTTTTGAGCACAAACACCTGCTCTTATGGCACGCTTATAGTGCAACCGCTCGCGGAGCGCCGATAGGAAAAGAGGACACGGTGGACGCCACCGACATGGGAAACGATCTGAAGGAAATCCTCGTCACTGCCGAGGACATGGACCGTAGGCTCGGCGAGATGGCCGAGCAGATTGACCGCGACTACGCGGGTCGGGAACTGCTCATCGTCGGCGTCCTGCGAGGGGCCGTCATGGTTATGGCAGACCTGTCGCGTAAGTTACACACCCCGATCGAAATGGACTGGATGGCCGTCTCCTCCTACGGGTCGGGCACCAAGAGTTCGGGCGTCGTGCGCATCCTCAAAGACCTCGACCAGGATGTGGCGGGCCGCCATGTTCTGATCGTTGAAGACATCATCGATTCCGGTCTGACGCTGTCCTGGCTGCAGGCCAACCTGCAGGGGCGCGGTGCCGCCTCCGTTAACATCGCGACCGCGCTGCGCAAACCCGCCGCCGCGAAGGTCGACATCGACGTGGCGTACGTGGGCTTCGACATTCCCGACGAATTCGTCGTCGGCTACGGCCTGGATTACGCGGAAAAGTACCGCAACCTGCCCTTCGTTGGCACGCTGCAGCCGCACGTCTACTCCAACTGACAACTTCGGAACCTCTAAGGGGCATACGTGAACGACAAGACGAAGATTAAGCGCCCGAGCTGGACTTGGGTGACGCTTCCCCTCGTCATCCTCATCGTGGGCGGGTGGTTCCTCTGGCAGGCCTTCCAACCGCGGTCGATTTCGACGTCCGAAGGCATGGCGCTCATCTCGGGAACCACGGTCGAGAAGGTCGTCCTCAACGAGGGCACCCAGCAGGTGAACCTCACGCTGAGTCAGGATTACCAGCATCAGAGCACCGGTGCGGGCGATCCGACGACGAACATGGGCAAGAACGTCTACTTCACGTATTCCTACGTTCAGACGAAGGACATCCTGGACACGGTCGCCGAGCAGGCCCCCGCGAAGGGATGGAACGCGGTGCGTCCCCAGTCCAGCGCTCTGGGTGCTATGTTCCAGCTGATCGTCCCGCTGTTGGTCCTCATGGGCGCGTTCTACTTCATCATGCGCTCCATGTCGGGTTCGCGGATGATGGGCGGTTTCACGGCCTCGCGCGCTAAGGAGTTCAACCAGGAACGCCCGGACGTTACCTTCGCGGACGTCGCCGGTGAGGACGAGGCCGTGGAAGAACTCGAGGAGATTCGCGAGTTCCTGGCATCCCCCGACAAGTTCCACAAGGTGGGCGCGCGCATCCCGCGCGGCGTTCTGCTCTACGGTCCTCCCGGAACTGGTAAGACCCTGCTGGCCAAGGCCGTTGCCGGCGAGGCGAAGGCTCCCTTCTTCTCGATCTCCGGCTCGGAGTTCATGGAACTCTACGTGGGCGTGGGTGCCTCGCGCGTGCGCGAACTCTTCGAGCGCGCTAAGAAGAACGCGCCGGCCATCATCTTCGTCGACGAGATCGACGCCGTGGGCCGCCACCGCGGCAGCGGCATCGGCGGCGGCAACGACGAACGCGAGCAGACCCTGAACCAGCTCCTCGTCGAGATGGACGGCTTCGATGAGCGCGCCAACATCATCCTGATCGCCGCCACGAACCGCCCCGACATCCTCGACCCGGCGCTGCTGCGCCCCGGCCGCTTTGACCGCCAGATCGCCGTCGAGGCCCCGGACCTCAAGGGCCGAGAGGCGATCCTCAAGGTGCATGCTCAGGGCAAGCCGCTCACCGCGCAGGTTGACCTGCGCCAGATCGCCAAGCGTACCCCCGGCTTCACGGGTGCAGACCTGGCAAACGTCCTCAACGAGGCCGCGCTGCTCACCGCCCGCTCGAACATGCAGTTCATCGACGACCGCGCCATCGACGAGGCCATCGACCGCGTCATCGCCGGCCCGCAGAAGCGCACGCGCGTCATGAACGACCACGACAAGGCCGTCACCGCCTACCACGAGGGTGGCCACGCCCTGGCCGCCGCCGCCCTGAACTACACGGACCCGGTCACGAAGGTGACGATCCTGCCGCGCGGCCGCGCCCTGGGATACACGATGGTCATGCCTACCGAGGACCGCTTCAACAAGACCCGCAACCAGCTCCTCGACGACCTGGTGTACAGCATGGGTGGGCGCGTCGCCGAGGAAATCGTGTTCCGCGACCCGTCGACCGGCCCCGCCAACGACATTCAGCAAGCCACGAAGACGGCCCGCGCGATGGTCACCGACTACGGCATGAGCGACCGCATCGGCATGGTCAAGCTCGGCGATGCCGATACCGAGGCCTTCGGCCACGGGTCCGGCGAAGGCCCGCGCGCCTTCTCCGACGAGACCGCCGCGATCATCGACGAGGAGGTCCGCCGCCTCCTCGACAACGCGATGCGCGAGGCCTGGGAGATTCTGACGAACAACCGCGCGATCCTCGACACCCTGGCCGCGCGCCTCCTGGAGGAAGAAACCCTCGATGAGGCGCAGCTCGCGCAGATCTTCAAGGACGTCGTCAAGGCCCCCGAGCGCCCCGTGTGGAACTACCAGGCCGACGCGGCCGTGCCCGGTGCCCGCCTGGGCAACCCGGTCGGTATCAAGGCCGAGGACGAGTGGAAGCCCGTTCCCGTGCAGGGAATCGACGTGTCGCCGATTGACGTCATCGGCGCCTCGGGTGTGGAAGAGGAGCAGGAGTGACCTACGATCCCGCAGCCGTAGAAAAGGCCTCGCGCGACCTGCTCATCGCCATCGGCGAAGACCCCGAGCGTGAAGGCCTGATCGGCACGCCCGACCGCATGGCACGCGCGTGGCGCGAAATGTGCTCCGGCCTGTTCGAGGACCCCCGTGAGCATCTGCGTACGCAGTTCCACGCGGGCACCGATGAACTCGTCCTCGTGCGCGACATCACCTTCCACTCGGTGTGCGAACACCACCTCCTGCCCTTCTACGGGCGCGCGCACGTGGGCTACATTCCGCGCGGCGGCGTCGTCACCGGCTTGTCGAAGCTCGCGCGCCTCGTCGAGGGCTATGCGCGGCGCCCCCAGGTCCAGGAGCGTCTGACCGCGCAGGTCGCCGACGCTATCGCCGAGGTCCTGGATCCTCAGGGCGTCATAGTCGTCATCGAAGCCGAGCATATGTGCATGTCGATGCGCGGTATCTCCAAGCCCGGCTCGTCCACCGTGACCAGCGCCCTACGCGGCATCATGAGCGACGGTGCCACGCGCGCTGAGATGATGGCCCTCGTCCTGTCGGGGAGCCGCTGACGTGTCCACACTTCCCCTGCCCCCAGCCCCGGCCTCGTCCCCGGTTCCCGTGCCTCCGGCGCTGCCGGGCGGCCTCGCCCTGCCGACCGGGCGCGCGGCGATCATGGGCATCCTCAACGTCACGCCCGACTCCTTTTCCGACGGGGGCCGCTACGCGGACGTAACCTTGGCGCTCGCGCACGCCCAGGCGATGATAGCTGCCGGTGCCGACCTGATCGACGTGGGCGGGGAGTCCACGCGGCCCAACTCCACGCGCATCACCCCCGAGGAGGAGTGGGAACGCATCGGTGCCGTCGTCTCCGCGCTGGCGGGCGACGGCATCATCGTGTCCGTGGATACGCTGCACGCCTCAACCGCTCGCGCGGCCGCGGACGCCGGAGCGGCGATCATCAACGACGTGAGCGGCGGGCGCTGGGACCCCGACATGAACGCCGCCGTAGCAGCGTCGGGATGCGCCTACGTGGTGCAACACTATCGTGCGCTGCCGGGCATGCCGGGGGAGCATTTCGACTACGGCGAGGACCTGGTGGGGACTCTCATTGAGCGTCTCAACACCCAGGTGCGCGATGCTCTTGATGCGGGTGTGACAGCTGATAAAATTGTTATTGACCCGGGCCTCGGCTTCTCGCTCACGGCCGACCAGTGCTGGCAGATTCTCGCCGAACTGCCGCGCCTGACCACCTATGGGTACCCTGTACTTATCGGAGCGTCGCGCAAGCGTTTCGTCAAGACTCTCGGAGGCAACATCGACACCGACAGCGCCGCCATCGCAGCCCACGCCGTCACAAGCGGCGCGTGGGCCGTGCGGGTCCACGACGTAGCGGCCACCGCGGCCACCATCGCCTGAAAGGAGAACGACGTTGAGCAGCAGACGCGTCATCATCGCCCTCAAAGGACTGGGGGCGCTGGCAAACCACGGCGTCTACGATTTCGAGCGCAGCCAGGAGCAGCGCTTCAGCGCCGACGTCGTTATGTGGGTCGAGACCGCGGGTGCCACCGACGATATCGCAGCCACCGTCTCCTACGCTGACATCGCCGACGAGACCATGGCGGTCCTCACCGGCAAACCCGTCGACCTCATCGAGACCCTGGCCGAAACCATCGCCTCGAACGTCATGAGCCACGAGGGCGTAGTCGGCACCGAGGTCACCGTCCACAAGCCGGACGCCCCCATTGACCACCCCTTCACCGACGTGTCCGTCACCGTGCGCCGCGGCCAGACCGACACCATGCCCCTCTCCCTGTCCCTCAAGGGCATCTACGAGGCCGAGGACGGCTCCGTGCTCACAGGCGAGATCGAGGCATACGGCCGCGCCCAGGCACCCAGCCCCGCGCAGCAGACGGACGCGACCCCCACCCGCAAGCGCAGCGGCGACCACGCAGCGCCCGCGCCCCGCGCCGAGGATGCCTCGCGTCCCGCACACCTGCGTGCCCGCCGCGTCATCCTGTCCATCGGCGGCAACCTTGGCGACGTGCCCGTCACCCTCATGCACACCGTCGAGGCCCTGTCCTACATGGAAGGCTTCCAGATCGAGGACGTCTCCCCGATCATGCGCACCAAGCCGGTCCTCGCCCCCGGACAAGCACCCCAGCCCGACTACTGGAACGCCGTCGTCGTCGGCTCTGCCATCGCCACTCCCGACGAACTTTTCGCCCAGACCAGCCGCATCGAACGCGAGCTGGGCCGCGAACGCCACGAACGATGGGGCGCACGCACCATCGACATCGACATCATCCAGGTCGAAGGCCTCGCTTCCTCCGACCCCGCCCTCACCCTGCCACATCCGCGCGCCAAGGAACGTGCCTTCGTTCTCGCTCCCTGGCTGCTGTGCGACGCCAATGCCGTCCTCGAGGGCGTCGGTCGCGTCTGCGACCTGCTCGCCGTCGCGCCCGACCGCGAAGGCATCATCGACGCCGTCGACGACTGGCTCGAAGACCCCGCCGCCGTCATGTCCGACTCCGACCGGCTCATCGCCCAGCGCGTCGAACAGGCCAGTGCCGACATGCGCGAACTCCTCGAAAACCTGACCGGCGAAATCAGCCACCTCGCCGACCTTGGCGCACCCACCGGTGAACCTCCGATGGCTCCCGGAACCGCCGTCGAGGCCACTGTCATCCCCGCGCTCCCTGCACCTATGGCCGAGCAGACCCAGGAACTTGCCAGCCCCAAGTCTGGCTCAGGCTCCGTCGTGGGCGAGTTCGCACTCGCCGACGACGCTGCGGCAGACAGCTTTGTGGCAGACAGCTTTGTGGCTGGTGGGCCTGTGGCTGGCGGCTTTGTGGCCGAGGAGGTACCGCCCCTCGCCCCAGAAATCCTCACACCCGAAGCTCCCGCGCCCGTTGAAGCGGCGACCGAAGACGCAGCGGGCGACGTCACCATCCCAACCCCCGTCGCCGGCACCAACATACTCACGGACAGCGGCTCCGCGCAGCGCGCCAGCCTGTGGCACCGCCGGGACTCTCTGGATTCCGTTTCCGCGAACTCCGCGAACAGCGAACAGTCCCGCGCCTTCGACAACACCGACGACCGCGCCAGACTGGCAGCCGCCTACGCCGAATACGGCTTCGACACTGACTTCGGCCAGGACGTGCCCGAGGAACCCGCGCCCCAGGTTTCCCAGTCGGCAGCCCGCGCCGACCAGAACTTCGACATAGATTACGGCGACGACCTCGAGCCGGATGTCGATACCTCGGAATTCGCAGCCGATGCACCCGTCAACGCGCCCACTTGGCCCAGCGCACCCCGACCGACCACCCGGGGCACAAGAGGAGCGCGCGATGCCAAGGCCTCGCCCAAGCCCGCGTGGCACCCCGTCTCCTCCGTACCCGCGGATTCGCCCGCCGGACGCATGACCCGAAGGATCGGTTCGGGCAACTACACGCCGACCGGCGACGAAAAGCCGCGGTGGGCACCCGTATTCCAAGACAAGCGTCAAGAGTCGCGCACCGAGATCAAGCTGCCCGACTGGAACTTCAACGTCGGCACCGCCCACGACGTGCGCGTCGTCGACGACCGCTCGGGCCTCGGCCGCGAGGATGACACTCCCAAGGCCACCATTCACGCCGACGGTCGCTCCACGATCCTGGCGCCCGGACTGCCCGACAACACGCCCGTCGGCCCCATCCCCGACGACGAAGCCACCCACACCGGCATTCTGCGCCGCGTCGTTGTGCGCCCCACGATGACCGGGGCGATTCCCATCGTCAAGAGGCGCTAAATGAAACCGCTGGCGATCATCTGGGTGCTGCTGGTCGGCGTCGTGAGTGCTGCCCTGAGCTTCGTCGGGTTTTTCGCGCACATGCGCACCGGTGGAACCCCCATGATCGTCACGCCCGGTCCCGCCGTCGTGTTCGCCCTGGCCACGGCCATCCTCATCTGGTCCGGCATGGCCGTGCGGCGGCTGCGCGCCGGTAAAGACACGTGGATCGACGCCATCGGTGCCATGCGGGTTGCCGTCTTCGCGCGTACCTCCGCGCTGGTCGGAGCCAACCTGTCGGGTATCCTCGTTGGCGTCATGGGCGTCTCCCTCACGCAGCTCGAAGCCACCGCCATGGTGTCCAACGCGATTGGCTCCGGCGTCAGCGCCCTCGTCGGCATCGTGTGGGTAGTCATCGCCGTAGTCATCGAACGCTGGTGCGTCATCACCCCCGACGACGCAGCCACCTCCAATAAGCGAAACGCGGCGGCCTGAACGGCCGCGGTGCCCGGCTGATCGCTGCTGCTGGCCTGGTGGGGCTAGGGGATGGCATCGCGGATAGGTTGTGGGCACGCGGATAGGTTGTGAGCATGCGGATAGGCTATTTTCCTATCCGTGAAGGCGTTAACCTATCCGCCTGTTTGTTTCCTATCCGTATCGTTTCGTCGGGGCTGGGTCTTCCTGTTGGGGTGTCGAAGTTGTGCTCTCCGGGTTCTGTGGTGCTTTGTTACAGGTGCCCGCGCCGTGCGGAGCGGCCTTGCGCCGTGCGGCTTGTCGGTGTCAATGTGGTGCGCGTTCCGAGAGTTACGAGCGCGGTTGCGCCCCGGCCCGGTATCGTGGAGGCGTGGCCGATCAGCGTAAGAATTCCCCCAGGCGATCATCCACCCGGCGTAGCCCGTCGGGCGGCTCCTCCGGGCGCGCAGCAGACCGCACATCGCGCGCTGCGGGTGCGACGTCAAGCAACAACGCGTCCTCACGTCAAAGAACAGCCGGCACCGCAGCAAGTGCCCGCTCCGCGCGCGGCACCAAAGCGGCTGGCACCAAAGCGGCTGGCACAAAGGCGCGCGGCACCAAAGCGGCATCGGGTAGAAGCAAGCGCACGTCGTCAGGCGGTCCGCGCCCACCCGTGAACCTGTGGCCCCGCCGCATTATCACGGGTCTTGGCCTGATTCTGATCCTGGCTCTCATCGTGTGGGGCGTTGTTGCTCTCGTCCGCGCTGTTATTGGCGTATTCACCTCGGATCCAGTTCCGCAGTCCAGTACGCAATCCGTCCAGTCGGGCACGGTCGATGCCTCCGGTTACACACTCAAAGGCGGTCAGGAGGTCACCGCGGACGGCCTGCTGACGGACGGCACGGCGATTGAGATTCCGGTGTGCCTCGACAAGGACATCGCCGTCACCGCGACGGCGTCTGATGCCTCGGTCGGTTCACCGCTGTACGTGTCGGTGACGCTCGAAAACAGGGGATCGGTCGCCTGCTCGACGTCCCTGTCGAATTACACGTTGCAGGTGTCCACGGGCGGCCACCAGGTCTACGATTCGGCACGCTGCGCGGCGGATGATGAGTCCGCGAAGACCCTGCTGCTGCGCCCGACGGGCACGTGGTCCGGTTGGCTGGGCTGGGATGGCTACGTGTATGCGGATGGTTGTACATCTCCCGCGGGCGGTGCCAAGGCTGCGACGGTGGGCACGTACAAGCTGGCCGTCCAGCAGGGGAGCCGCGAGGTCGGCTCGGCCGTCGCTGACGTCACCGCTCCGCCCGCGCCTCAGTCGGGCGCGCAGTCTGGTGCACAGTCGGGGCAGAAGGCTGGGACGCAGGCTGGAGCTCAGTCTGGTGCTCAGTCGGGAGCCCAGAAAGCTCGGTGATGCGCTCTCCTCGTTGACGAGGCCGTGGCCGCGTGCGTGCGGTAGGTGTCGGTGAGTGCCCGCGATAGGTGTCGCGTAGTTGTTCAAGTGCCCGACGTGGGATTACCAGCCGACGACGCCCGCGCCGACGGCTTGGGCCTGGTGGGCCAGGTTTTCGACGATGAGTTGGGCGCGGTAGTGGCCGACGCCGTCGATGACTTCGATATCGGCGACGGAGGCGGCCCGCAGCTGCGGCAGGTTCGTGAAGTGCGCGGACACGGCTTTGATGGCATTCCACGACAGGTGGGGGACCAGGGAGAGGGCGCGCACTCCGCGCGGCATGATTTCGCGGTCGAGGTCGGCAACCTCGTACACGTCCAGGCCGAGGATGTTCGCGATGGCGGTCAGGTCGACGATTCGTTCGGAGCCGAGGGAAGTGAGTTCGGCTTCGACGCGGGCGACGTCGGCGGGGTCGCGGATGTAGTCGCGCATGACGAGGGCGCGTTCGGAGGCGGATCCGCGTATGAGGTCTTCGACTTGGAGGGCGAGGAGGCGTCCCTCGGATCCCAGTTCTTCGAGGTATTCGGTGATTTCGGAGGTGATGCGGCGGATCATTTCCATGCGCTGCATGACGGTGGCGACGTCGCGCACGGTGGCGCTGTCGCGCATTTCGAGGATCGTGAGGGTCTGCAAAACTTCGTCGAGTCGCTGACTGTAGCGGTCCAGGGTGTCCACGGCCAGGTTGGCGCGCGAGAGCAGGGCTTCGGGTTCTTCGACGAGGCGGTGCTCGGTGCCCACGTAGATGGAGATCATGCGCATGGAAGCGGACAGGGATAGGACGGGCAGGTGCGTTTGGCGGGCGGTGCGCTGGGCGGTGCGGTGGCGCATGCCGGATTCGTCGGTGGGGATGGTGGGGTCGGGGAAGAGTTGGACGTTGGCTTTGCGGATGCGCCATAGGTCGGGGTCGATGATGACGGCACCGTCCATTTTGCATAGTTCGCGTAGGCGAGCGGCCGTGAAGGCGACGTCAAGGTCGAAGCCGCCCGAGCACATGGCCTGAATCTCGGGTGTGTAGCCCAGGACGATGAGGGCACCCGTGTGGGAGCGTTGGATTCGTTCCAGTCCCTCGCGAAGAGGGGTGCCGGGCGCAACCGCGCGCAGTGCTTCTCGAAGGATCGCTGCGTCTGAGGTCAATGTGCTTCCCTCCCGAATGAGTAGGTCTGCTTTCTATTATTGCGAGTCTGTAGGAAATGCGACGCGAATCGCCGTCGCTAAATCAGAGACAGTGAACACGGTGATGCCGTCGACGCGGGCGAGGTCCTCGCTGCCTTGAGCTGGGACGATGGCTGAAGAGAAGCCCAATCGGGCGGCTTCGGCGAGGCGGCGCTGGGTGCCGGTGCAGGCACGAACTTCACCGGTGAGGGAGATTTCTCCGACTGCGACGAGGTCGGCGCGCGGGGGTACGCCTTTGAGTGAGGACACGATGGAGATGGCCATTGCGAGGTCGATGGCGGGTTCGACGGTGCGCGCGCCGCCGACCGTGGACACGTAGACGTCGGCTCCCGACGTGTCGGCTCCTATTCGGGCTTGCAGGACCGCGAGGATCATGGCGACGCGCGCGTGGTCGACGCCTGAGGTTGTGCGCCGAGGCGAGCCGCCCGACGAGGGGGCGACGAGGGACTGGATCTCGGTGGGCAGCGGGCGGCGGCCCTCGAGGGAGACAGCTGCGCAGGTGCCGGGCACGCCGCGTGTCGTGCGTGACAGGAATAGGCCGGAGGGGTCGGCGAGGCCGTAGATCCCCGAGTCGGTCAGCTCGAAGCAGCCGACTTCGTCGGTGGGGCCGTAGCGGTTTTTCACGGCGCGCAGCAGGCGAAGGCGTGAGTGCCGGTCGCCTTCGAATTGGCAGACGACGTCCACGAGGTGTTCGAGGACGCGCGGACCGGCGATGCCGCCGTCCTTCGTCACGTGGCCGACGAGCAGGGTGGGTAGGTCGGATTCTTTGGCGACCCGAATGAGTGAGGCGGCGACCGCGCGCACCTGGGCGACGCCGCCCGCCCCGCCTTCGACCTGGGCGGAGGAGATTGTCTGCACGGAGTCGACGATGAGCAGGGACGGAGCCGAGGCCTCGACGTGCCCCAGGACGATGCCGAGTTCTGTCTCATCGGCGATGAGCAAGTTCGGTTCGAGCGCTCCGATGCGTTCGGCGCGCCCCCGCACCTGCGCCGCCGACTCCTCGCCCGTCACGTAGAGGACGGGACCGCGCCCGCTCGATGCCGCCGTGCGCGCGGCCTTGGCGGCCACGTCCAGCAGCAGCGTGGACTTGCCCACGCCGGGTTCGCCGGCCAGGAGGATCACCGCGCCGGGGACGATGCCGCCGCCGAGGACTCGGTCCAGCTCGCCCACGCCCGTGGAACGCGATGAGGCGCGCTCCCCGTCCACGTCGCCAATGGGCAGCGCGGGGCGTCGTGGGGGAGTCGCGGCGGTGCGCTGCCCGCCCGTGACCTCGCCCGCCTGGTCGACGGTGCCCCATGCCCCGCATTCGCGGCACTGGCCCACCCACTTGGGGGAGGTCCAGCCGCAGTCGGAGCAACGGTAGGTGATCTTCTCTTTCGCCATGGACCCACCGTAACGCGCACCGCCTCCATCTGCGGTTCGCTCGTGGGAGAGTGACGAGGCCGGGGCGAGGTCGTGGATGGGTTGCGCAGGTGATGTTCGGGTATGAGACGATGTGGTCAGGTTCTCCAGATGTGGCAGAGTGGCGGGATCGTGCCGTAAAGAACGTTGACGCGCGATGATAATTCCCAAGTATCCGTAGAATGTGCGGTGCTATTATCCATATGGTTAGCCGGTGTGTATCCTCGGGAACTCACTCCGAAGTCTGCGGATGCTGCCGCGGCATCGGATGCTACATGCCATCGACACTGAGGAAGTGACATGAAGAAGGGGCACAAGACGCGAAGGATCTGGTCCAAGCGACTGCCTGCCATTTCCGTCCTGCTCGTGTCTGCGATCCTGTGCACGATTGCGTTCATGTCCCGAGGCGTGGAGGTCACGCAGGTCAGCGTCGATGATGGCGGTATCTGGGTGACCAATCAGGATCGCAAGCTCGTGGGCCATCTGAATTACGACGCCCGGATGCTCGATGGCACGGTGTCCGTTAAGTCGGCGTCCTTCGATATTGGGCAGGCTGGCGGTGACGTGACGCTCGGGGAGGCGGGCACGCGCACGGTATCGCCTGTACGTCCGACGTCCTTTTCGATTGGTCAGGCGGTGACCCTGCCGGAAGGTGCCGTGCAGGTGCAGGGCGGTTCGGTGCTGGCGGTTCTGGATCCGAATGAGGGTCTCCTGTGGGTGGGTGACGCCGGTGAACCCGCGACGATGTCGTTCACGCGCGAGAGCGCGGTTGCCAACGACGTGGGCGACGGTGTTGTGACGGTGTCGCGCTCGGGCAGGGTGTTCGCGTACGCGCCGGGGACCTCGACGCTGGTGACGGCGGAGCGCGAGGGACAGGCGTGGCGCACGAAGACGAAGATGGTGAAGGGTTTCCAGCCGGTCGGCACCTTGTCGATCACGGCTGTGGGTGATAAGCCTGTCATCTACGATCAGGGTGGTAACAAGCTCGTGATGCCCGACGGGTCGGTGCGTGACCTCGCTGAGGATCATGTGAGCGGCGCGGTGTTGCAGGATCCGGGCGACGACGCCTCGTCCGTGCTGCTGGCGACGGATAGTGAACTCGTGTCGGTCCCGCTCAGCGGCAGGGGAGTGGAGCGTCAGGACGCGTCGGAATCGAAGGCGGAGGGTACGCCGGCCCCTCCGGTGTTCCATCGCGGCTGCTCGTATGCGGCGTGGGCGGGTTCGGGCGCGTATGTGCGCCTGTGCGAGGATAAGACGCGTAATCAGAAGCAGACGGTGGACGAGCTGGCGAAGGTGTCGTCAGTGGTGTTCCGGACGAATCGGACGCGTATCGTTCTCAATGATGTGACGACTGGCACGCTGTGGCTTCCCGATAAGAACATGGTCATGGTCAACAACTGGGACCAGGAGGACCCGACCGAGGAGAAGGAAGAGGACACTCCGACACCTGACCAGCGTCAGCAGGTCTCGGAACCCGAGCGCAACGAGAAGAACACGCCGCCGATTGCCGTCGACGACGAAATCGGTATCCGACCGGGTCGTTCGACGCTGCTGCCGGTGTTGGATAACGACTCGGACGACGACGGTGACGTGCTGACGGCGCGCCCGCTCGCGGAGCCCGAGTTTGGTTCCGTGGCGCGTACCCGTGGGGGGCGCGCCCTGCAGATTGCGGACGTGCCGGAGGAGAAGACGGAGGGGTCGACGTCCTTCTCCTACGAGGCCTCGGACGGTTTGGCGGTGGCGACCGCGACGGTGACGGTGACGATCCGCCCGTGGATGGTCAATGAGGGGCCGCGTCAGGTCAAGCACCCGGTGGTGAAGCTGGGGGCGAACGCGCAGGTGGAGTACAACCTGCTGTCGGATTGGGTGGACCCGGACGGCGACCAGTTCTTTTTGAAGTCGGTGACGGCTCCCGATGGTATGGCGGCGCAGTTTTCCGAGGACGGAACCGTGCAGGTGCGCGACCTGGGTTCGGGTGCCGGCTTGAAGTCGCTGAGCGTGACGCTGTCGGATGGCCACGCGGAGAGCGTGGGCGAGCTGCAGGTGAGCGTGCAGGAGTCGGGCAATGTGCCTCCGATTGCGCGCGCGGACTTCTACGTGGCGCGCGTGGGTGAGCCTGTGACGATTGACCCGGTGGCGAACGACACGGACCCGAATGGGGATTCCTTGTCGCTTGTGGCGGCGGGTGCGGCACCTGCGGGTACGTCGGTGACGGCTGATCTGTCACGAGGCACCCTGATGTTTACGGGATCGGTGTCGGGTTCGTTCCAGTTCACGTACACGGTGTCGGATGGTCCGTCGACGACGATGGGTGTGATCCGCGTGGATGTGGTGCCGGATGATTCGACGGCGGTGCCGGTCGCGGAAGATGATTTGGCGGTGTTGCCCAGCGGCGGCGCGTCGCTGATCGCGCCGCTGGCGAATGACACGGATCCGTCGGGTGGTGTGCTGGTCGTGCAGTCGATTGATGTGCCCGAACAGTCGGGTCTGGAGGTGACGCTGATTGAGCGTCACTTGCTGCGCATTACGGCACCGGGCGGCCTGTCCGACGTGACGTCGTTTACGTATACGGTGTCCAATGGCGCGGGGTCGGCGACGGCGCAGGTGAGCGTTATTCCGACGGATGCGCAGAGTGAGGATGTGCCGCCTCAGGCCGCGCCGGACAGTGCGAAGGTACGTGCCGGGGATGTCGGCTCGGTGAGTGTGCTGGCCAACGACCGTTCGCCGATTGGTCTGTCGCTGAGTGTGGATCCGACGGTGACGGTTTTGTCGGGCGGCGATCTGGGCACGGTGTTCGTGACCGGTAACCAGGTGCGCGTCGAGGCCGGGGACGAGGCCGGGGTACTGCGCGCGTCGTACACGGTCGTCGATTCGGTGGGGAATAAGGCGACAACGACGGTGACCTTCGAGATTGTTGCCGCGTCGTCGGCCAACAGTGCGCCGACGCCGAAGGCTCTGAGTGCGTGGGCTGTGTCTGGCCAGATGACGCGTATCCCCGTGCCGCTGACGGGTATTGATCCCGACGGTGATTCGGTGGCGCTGGTGGGTATTGATCAGCCGCCGTCCAAGGGCAGCGTGGTGCTGGGCACCGAGTGGCTGGAGTACACGCCCTCCGATGATGCGGTGGGCACGGATACGTTCTCTTACATCGTGGAGGACCGCCTGGGCCTCCAGGGACGCGCTCGCGTGCGTGTCGGTATTGCGCCTCCGGGCACGCAGAACCATAATCCGACGGCTGTGCCGGATTCGGTGACGGTTCGTCCGGGGCGCGCGGTGAGCGTGAACGTGCTGAGTAACGACGTGGATGCGGACGGCGACGCTCTGTCGGTCAACACGGATTCGGAGAGCATATCGGTGTCGGATCCGTCGGTGCCGGTGTCGGTGCTGGAGGACGCGGTGACGGTCCAGGCCCCTGAGACGAGTGGCGTGTTTGTTGTCGCCTATCAGGTCCTCGATGGGCGCGGCGGTCGCGCGCAGGGGCAGCTGACGGTGACGGTTGATGAGGACGCGCCGCTGCGCACACCGGTGGCGCGCGACGATGTGGTGTCAGTGTCGGAGCTGCCCGCGGATTCGAAGCCGGTGAACGTCCAGGTGCTGGCGAACGACGAGGACCCGGATGGTACGACGGATGCCCTGTCGGTGTCTGCCGATGGGTCGGGCGTGAGTGTTGTGGGGCAGAAAGTGTCGATTACCCCGCAGGCCAAGCGTCGCCTCGTGGTGTATACCGTGACGGACCAGGATGGCCTGAGCGCGAGCGCCGTCGTGACGGTGCCGGGCACCGACCTGCTGGCTCCTCGACTGGACACGACGCGGATCCCGGTGGCAATGCGCGCCGGTGCGACGTTGACACTCGATGTGAATGACTACGTGCTTGTGCGTGATCGGTCGCGCTCGCCGATGATCACGGACGAGGCCTCGGTGACGAAGAGCGGTGCTCTGGAGTCGGCGACGCTGCAGGATTCGACGCACCTGGCGCTCGCTGCTCCCGAGGACGCGTCGGGTCGGGCGTCGGTGTCTTTCACGGTGCGTGACGGCGCGCCGGACGATGCTTCCGCCCTGTCCTCGACGCTGACAATCCCGATCACGATTCAGTCGGCGAAGAACCTGCCGCCGCGCCTGACCCCGACTCCGATCCTCGTGGGCCAGGGGGAGTCCGTGACGGTCGACCTGACGCAGATGGTTGATGATCCCGATGACCAAGCCAAGACCTCGTTCGAGTATCGCCTGACGAAGGTGCCCGGCGGGGTGGACGCCACGCTGGAAGGCTACACGCTGACAGTATCGGGGAAGAAGGACCAACCCAAGGGGTCGGCCGGCGCGCTCACCGTGAGCGTCGACGACGGGTCGGGTGCCGTGAACGCGGATATTCCGGTGACGATCGTGAAGTCGTCGAAGCCCCTGGTGACGACGACGGACGCCCGCATCAAGGTTAATGCGGGTCAGAGTGCGACCGTGAACGTGGCGGATTACACGACGAATCCTTTCTCGGACCCCCTCGTCATCCTGGACACCTCGGTGCAGATTGGCCAGGGCACGGCCTCGGGCGAGGGAAGCGCCCTGACGGTCTCTCCCAAGGCCGGATTCCACGGCGACATGATCGTCGTCTACCGTGTCATGGATGCGACGAACGACCAGGACCGCGTCGTGCAGGGCCGCGTCGTCGTCAAGGTGCTCGACCGCCCGGATCCGCCCGTCAACGTGAACGCGACGGCGACCGGGCCGGGCAGCGCGTTCGTGTCCTTCCAGGCGGGTGCCGCGAACGGTGGCACGATCTCGGGCTACACGGTGATGGACGTGAACAGCGGCCGGACCTTCCCGACGACCGACCCGGGCGTCGAAGTCACGGGCCTGACGAACGGCGTCAAGCACTCCTTCACGGTCGTGGCACACAACGAAGCCGGCGACTCTGACCCGTCCACGGCCTCGCCGGAGGTCCATATCGACGCGGTGCCCGAGAAGATGGCGGCCCCCACGGTCGAAGGTGCAGACGGAGCGCTGCTGGTGTCGTGGGTTCCCCCCACCAACAAGGGGTCCGCGATCCAGACGTACTCGGTGTTCGTCGCCTCGGCCTCGGGCAGCCAGCCCGTCACGCGCACGGTCGCTGGAACCGAGACCTCCGTGACAGTCGGGGGCCTGACGAACGGTGCCACCTACTCGGTGACGATCCAGGCGCACAACGGCGCGGAGTCGCCCTCGCCGCTGTCCGAACCCACCCCGGGCAGCCCGCATGGCCCACCGGATCCGGCGAGCCAGCTCGCTGCCTACCCGGTCAGAGAGAGCACGGATCCCTCGCACGCGACGGTCAATGTGTCCTGGAAGCTCGGTAACTCCGGCGGCCAAGGCTGGGGTAAGACCTCCGTGACCGTGGGTTCTGTGACCGTGGATGCCGATCCCGGCTCCACCGGTGTCGACGTCCCCGGCGTCGAGGCGGGTACCGCCGTACCCGTGTCGGTGACCCTGAAGAATTCGGACGGCGACGTGTCAGCCCCCGCGACCACCACGATGGGAATCGCCACGGTCCCGCTCGCGCTCGACGCGCCGACCGTGTCGGGCACAGGCACCGCGGGGGAGCTGCAGGTCGATGGCCTGGCGGTTGTTCCCGGCCGAGGCTTTAGCGCCTCCGACCTGACACTGCGCTACGCCTGGACGAAGAACGCATGCGTGACCGGCCAGACCATCTCGAACGGCACGATCCTCCACGTTGACGGATGGGACACGCGCACGCTCTACTTCTGCCAGACGGGTGTGGGCATGCGTAACCAGACGGCTGCATCGGATCCCGTGTCGGCGAGCGGAACCCCGACGGGCGTGCCCTCCAAGGTCGGCGTGTCGGTGACGAACGTTGGCTCGACCAACGCCACCGTTCGCTGGGATCCCATCGGTGCAAACCCGGGCCTGAGCGCGATCCACGTGACCATCGGGTCGGAGACACACGACCCGGCGACCAACGCGACCGAGGAGACGTTCTGGAACCTCTCCCAGGGCACGCGCTACACCGCACAGGTCGAGGCCGTCAACGCGCTGGGTTCGACGATCATGACCGACGAGCCGACCTTCACGACGAAGCTAGACGTGGAGCTAACCTGGGAGGAAACCTGCCAGGGCGGCGAGAAGCACGGCTTCGCGGGCACCTGCCACACCTTCACGATCAGCGCCCCGAGCTGGGCCTCCTCGTCGGAACCCCACGTGTGTGTGATCCGCTCCGACGTCGATAACTGGACGGAGAAGGTACGCGTGACGGGAGCGGAACCGACGCGCACGAAGATCGCGACACAGGCGGACTCTGAGGACGCATTCAAGAAGGATGTTCGTATCGTCGGCGTATGCGAGCCGGAGAGGTAGGCCGCGATGACACTGCGTCGAAAGATCCGAGGCGCGTCGCGTGAAGTGTTCGACCGGCTGCGCTCGGTCCCCGGGTACGCCGCGTTCGCACGCTGCCTGTGCGCTCTGACGACCACCGGCTGGGCCGTGTCCGTGGCGAGCGTCTCGGGCATTGTAGCCGCAGTCGCCGTCGGCTGGATCGAGGGCTTCGTCGTAGCCGTCATGGGCGGCGTCGCGCTCGCGGTCGCCGTGGCGTCGGTTGCTTCACCGTCGCCGTTGTCCGTGTCGCTGCGGATGGAAAGCGACCGCATCGTTGCTGGTCAGGTTGCGGTTGGTCGCATCCGCGTGGCGAACAGGTCGGGGCGTCGGGCGGGTTCGACGCTCGTGGAGGTCTCGATTGGACGAGGCAGTGGCGAGTTCCTGGTTCCCCCCATTTCCGGCAATGGGGTGTGGAATGAGTCGTTTTCCGTCATGACGAAGCGTCGTGGCGTCATCACGGTGGGTCCTGCGCGCACTGTGCGCATGGATGGCCTGGGCCTGCTGCGTCGCGTGCGCGAGTGGGATGACCCGATCCTCGTGCATGTGCATCCGCAGACGATTCGTTTTTCTTTTGACGCGACGGGCATGCAGATGGACGTCGAGGGTGTCGCGAGCGCGAAGCTGACCAGCTCGGACGTGTCTTTTCACGCGCTGCGCGACTATGAGCCGGGGGATGACCGGCGCGCGGTTCACTGGCCGTCGACGGCGCGCTACGGTCGCCTGATCGTCCGCCAGTTTGAGGAGACGCACCGCTCGCACCACATGGTGCTGCTGGATACCCGGCGTGACGCCTGGGAGCGGCGCGCTTTCGAGATGGGGGTGTCGGTCGCCGCGTCGCTGGCGATTGCCGGCTCGGGGGAGGCGCGCACGGTGTCGATGCACACGTCGGACGAGTGGATTCCGACCGCTTCGCCCGTTGCGATGCTGGATGCCCTGTCTGAGATGGAAGTGTCGGTTCGGCGCGATTTCGAGGCCGTGGTGCGTCGCTGCGTCATGGAACGCGGCGCTATTTCCGCTCTGTCCATTGTCGTGGGCGAGGGGACCAGTGACGACGAGGCGTCGCGTCTGGCCAATATCGCGCCCATTGACGTGGCGGTGTCTGTCATTCGAGTGGTTCCGGGGAGCGCTCGCCGTCGTCGCAGGATGAGTCGGGGCGTCATCATTGACTGCCCGTCGCTGGAGGATTTGCCGGTGCTGATTTCCAGGGGGGTGTCGTTGTGAACGCGTCTGTTCGTTCGGCTTCTTCGCGTCGCCCGCGCCCCTCCATGAGGGCGGAGACGGCAGCGGGAACCTCGCGTTCACGCGCCACGATGCCCGCGTGGTCGCTGATGGTGTTAGCCCTCCTCTTCGTTGGCCCGGTCCTCATGTTCGAGACGGTGTTCGGCGGCTACCAGGGCGCTATCGCCGCGGCTTCGGGCGTTGTCGTTGGCCTGATGGTGGCGTGGGCGTCGGCCAAGTGGCGATGGGACCTGCTGTCGATCACGGCCGCGGTCGTGGCCTCGCATTTCCTGTTCGGTGGGGCTGCGGCCCTGCGCGAGACGACTCTCTGGGGCGTGGTGCCGACGTCGCGCACGCTGCAGTCCCTCGTCATCGGCGCGGTCGAATCCTGGAAGGACCTGCTGACGCTGACGCCGCCCGCGGCCTCGTACTCGGGACCGGCGCTGGTGCCGTGGATGACGCTCCTCATCTGCTCGGTCGCGGCTGGCACGTTCACCGTGCGCCTCGGACGTCCCATCGCCGGTTCGAGTGCGCTGATCGCCTCCGGCGTGATTGCCATCGTGTGGGGGCCCAGCCATCACGGCCCCAGTGCCGTGCTGGTGGTCGCCTGGTGGGCGGCGTTGATCATCTGGTGGTCGTGGGCTTCAGCGATTGTCCGCGCACGCGCGGGTGCCGATATCGTGATCGGGATCGGCGGGTCGAATGCCTCCTCGGCGACGACGATGGGAGCCACCTCTCGCCAGGTCGTGCACGTGTGGTGGCGCGTGGGCATGGCCTCGCTCATGGTGGCGGCGATGGTCGCCGTCGCCCTGCCCGCGGGTCTCCTCGCGGGACCCACGGCCTCGGACCGTATCGTCGGGCGCGACGTCGTGGAACCTCCCGTGGACGCGCGCGAATACCCGTCGCCGCTGTCGAGCTACCGCTACTACAACAAGGACCTGGAGGAGCGCTCCCTGATCCGTGTCTCCAACCTGCCCAAGGGTGCGCGCGTGCGCCTGGGCGCGATGGAGGTCTACGACGGGACGACCTTCGTCATGGGAACGACGAACGTGGATGGCCAGGCTGGCTACCGCCGCGTCGGCTCGACGATCCCGGGACGAAGCGCCGAGACGGCCCAGAGCGAGACGACGGTGTCGACCTCGCAGCTGGTGGGGCCGTGGGTGCCCACGATCGGCCAGGTGTCGGTCCTGCGTTTCGAGGCCTCGGACCCGAACGCCGCCGCCCGCCAGAAGGGCCTGAACTACAACCTGTGGACCGAATCTGCACTGACGACGGGTCCCGCGGGGGACATGTCCTACGCGCTGAATACGACGGTGCCGGAGGAGCATACGGACTCGGAGTTCGCCAGCGTGGACGCGCGCGATTACGCGGGTGGGGACACGAATGTCCCGAAGGACGTCGATACTCTGGCCGCCGAGCGCACGGTTGGTGCCCACTCTGACCTGGATAAGGCGCGAGCGATTGAGACGTACCTGCACACGTCGGGGTTTTACTCCAACGATGATGCCGTCAGCTCGCGTCCCGGCGCGTCCCAGGACCGTATCCAGCGCATGATCAGCGCGGAGGCGATGGTGGGCGACGACGAGCAGTACGCGACCCTGATGGCGCTCATGCTGCACTCGCAGGGCATCGCAGCGCGCGTCGTCGTGGGTGCCTACCGTGAGGGGACGGCCGGCAGCCTCGACTTCATGGGCGCGGACATGCACGCGTGGGTGGAGGTGGAGTTCCCCGGCGTGGGCTGGGCGACTTTCGACCCGACGCCGCCGCGCGACCAGAAGCCCGCCTCCGAAGTGAATCGGCCCAAGTCGGTGCCCAAGCCGCAGGTCCTGCAGCCCCCGGAGCCGCCGGAACAGCCGGTCGAACTGCCCCCGGCCTCGCGTGACGAGGCAGCGGATCCGCGTGATCCGGGTGGCTCGCACATCCCGTGGATGATGATCGGGGCGGTGTCCGCCTCGTTGCTGGTCCTACTGGGTCCTGCCTTGATGATTCTTGCGCTTAAGGCTCGCCGCCGCTCGGTGCGTCGCCGCTCGGATGCTGCGAAGGCGGTGCGCGGCTCGTGGGAAGAGCTGGTCGACACCGTCATCGACTCAGGCGTGGTCGTGCAGCCGTACCTGACACGCCAGGAGTTGGCGTGGGTTCTGTCGACCCAGTGGGCGACACCGCACGCGGGTGCCCGCTCTGGTGAGCGCGGCACCCCTGGTGATGGTTTGGATCGTGCCGGTGACGAGGCCTCGGCGCGGATGGTCACGGACGGCCGCGTGCCGGGATGGTCCCTGTTCTCGGGCACTGTGCCCCGTGTGGTGGCACTCGCACGCCGCGCGGACGTCGCGGACTTTGCGGCCGCAGGCACCCGCCAGGAGGACGTGGACGAGGCGTGGAGCGACGTGCGTGCGCTGCGCAGCGAGTGGGCGTCGTCCGTGTCGTGGTTCGCACGCGTGCGCTGCGCGCTGTCGGTCAAGTCGCTGCGCTGGCGTCGCCGCGCGCGTCGCTTGGCGACAAGCGGGCAGCGCCGGTCCCTGTTGTCGCGCGTCACGCGCCGTTGGAGGAGGAAACGATGAGTGACAGAGACGAGCACGTGGGGGTTGCCCCGATGCTGCCCGGCTACCAGTGGATTCGATACCTCGGATCGGGTGGGTTCGCGGACGTGTACCTGTGCCGCCAGGAGATGCCCAGTCGTGATGTCGCGGTGAAGATCGCTCGCCTGGATCGTGGGTCTGAGGCGCAGGGGGACATCGCCCGCGAGGCTGATGTGATGGCGCTCGTGTCGGGGCATCCGGCTGTCGTGCAGCTGTACGGCGCGGGCACCGCGCAAGATGGGCGCTCTTTCCTGGTGATGGAGTACTGCCCGGTCGCGAACATCATGGATCAGGTGCGTCAGAAACCGATGTCGACGGATCGGGCGCTGTCGATGATCATCCGCATGTGTGGCGGTGCGGAGATGCTGCATCGTGTGGGTTTCGTGCACCGTGATATCAAGCCCAGCAACATCATGGTGAATGCCTACGGCTCTCCGGTTCTGACGGATTTCGGTGTAGCGGAGCATGTGGGGACAGATCCGCGCAGTGGCCGCGATGGTTTTTCGGTCATGTGGGCCCCGCCCGAGCAGATCGCGGGTACGGCGCGTATCCATCCGACGCAGGACGTGTGGGCGCTGGGTGCGACGCTGTGGACGCTGCTGATGGGGCGCCCGCCCTTCGAGGTACCCGACGGTGATAACACCGCTAGGGCGGTCGCGCAGAGGGCAGCGTCGGGCCGTGTCTCGCGCATCGATCGGCCGGGCGTGCCCGATGCTGTGACCGCCATCGTGCGTCGAGCGATGAGTCTGGATCCTGAGGAGCGTTTCGGGTCGGCGGCGGCGCTCGGTTATGCGCTGCAGACCGTCGAACGCGACATGCATCGCCCGGTCACGGAAATGAAGCTGAGTGTCGTCGCGCCCACCGGTGGGCCTCCCTCGGCGCTGTCGATTCCGACGCCGGCTCTCCTGGATTCGGAGCGTACGCGCACCCGCCGCAGGGGATTCTCGGAGGGGGAGCAGGCCTCGTCGAACGAGGCCTGGTCGGGTAACTCGACGACGAATCGTCGCGGGGTGGTCGACTCCGAGTCGAAGCGTCCCGCGTGGGTGATTCCCGTGCTGGTTGTCGTCGGTGTGCTGGCCACGGCGGCCCTGGTTGTCGCGATGTTGACGGGCGGGGGGCACAGCGTGCGCCTGGGCGCGGGCGAGGGGCCGTCGGTCGAGGCGACGACCGAGCAGTGGAGTGACCCTGGGGGTGATCCGGGTGGTGCGCTGCCCGATTCGGTTGGGGAGGTGACGGCTACGCCGAATGGTTCGGAGATTCTGTGGGGCTGGCAGGTGCCGTCGCAGTCGCAGTATTCGTCTGATCAGCTGGTGTTTAAGTATGTGCTGACGCGCCCGGGCGAGGACGTGGTGGCCGAGACGATACGACGCAACAGCCTGACGACCACGGCGGTGAGCGGCGAGAATTGCCTGGCGGTCAGCGTCGTGGTCGAGTCGAGCGGACGTGAGTCCTCACCGGTGACGCAGTGTGTGACGGTTCCTTAGACGCCGGTGCCCCAGCCTCGGGTGTACTGCTGCGTCGGGGCACCGCTGCGTCGGGTGTTGGTGGGGTGCCGCGGGACCTGTTCGCAGGTCGGCTACCACCTGCACGATGAGTCGGCCATGGCATGTGTGAGGTCATGGTGGCTGGCAGCGTGGGTGTGGTCGTGGTGGTGGTTGGTTGTGGGTGTGGTGTGTGGTGTCATGGGTGGTTATTTGGTGTGGTAGCGGGGGCTGGTGCCGAGGTGTGCGTTGTGGGTGGAGGAGAGGGCGATTTCGTCGAGGCCTCGGTATACGTAGGA